>JBBDNU010000066.1:0-6119 GCA_040877365.1 Planctomycetales bacterium | reverse complement strand
AGGAATGCGCGACCGGCGGGACCCGGCGCTGGAGTACAGGCTTCAGCCTGTCGGCGTCCGTGGGAACGCCGACGCTGGCAGCGTCGGCTGAAATTGCTTCACGAGCACGGAGGCTGCGTTCGGCAAGCGACCCGGACGCTTCGAGCCTCCGGGTCGCTGTCCAACACGGCTTCGCGAATCGGTGGGTGGGGCCGTCGTGGAGGAATTGCAGGTCGATTTGCGGTTGTCGCATCGTGGGCCGCGCTGCCCCGGCCGAATCCGAAGAATAATCGTGGCTTCGGCGGTCCGCCGTTGCTAGGCTGATGGACGCGTCGGAGCAGGCGCTCTCCGGCGGCCGGTGATCCGGCCCTGCGACTCCGGCGTTTCCGGAGACGATCGCTCAGGAACCGAACGCACTGGCCGCGATGATCGACCGAACCTCATGGGGGAGGCGGTGGCATGAAGATGGACACGGACGGCAGCCGCGGCGAGCCCTCTTCGAACGGCGGCGCGGCGGTGGAAGCCGCGGGGCGCTTCATCCGCCGCGTTCGCGAGCGGGTGGCCTCGGTCGTGGTCGGGCAGGACGTGGTCGTCGAGCGGCTGTTGATCGCGATGTTCACCGGAGGGCACCTGCTGCTGCAAGGAGTGCCGGGAATCGCGAAAACGCTGATCGCTTCGACGCTGTCGCGGGCGATCGACCTGAAGTTCAGCCGGATCCAGTTCACGATCGACCTGCTTCCTTCGGACATCCTCGGATCGGAAGTGCTCGACCAGCGGACGAACACGTTCGTCACGCACACGGGGCCGGTGTTCACGAACCTGCTGCTCGCGGACGAGATCAACCGGGCCGCGCCCAAGGTGCAAGGGGCCTTGCTCGAGGCGATGCAGGAGCGGAAGGTGACGATCGGCAAGGAGTCGCACCGGCTGCCGACGCCGTTCCTGGTGATCGCCACGCAGAACCCGATCGAGCAGTCGGGGACGTTCGAGCTTCCCGAGGCGCAGCTCGACCGGTTCATGCTCTGCCACCGGCTGAATTATCCCACCCCCGCCGAAGAGCGCGAGGTGCTCCAGCGGAACATGGCGCTGGGCGTGCACCGCGACGAGCGGGGGGCGATCGCCCGCACCGAGTTCGACGTCATCGACGACACCCCGGTCGGCTCGGCCGACGATCTCGTAGCGGCCATCGAATGCGTGCATGCCGTCCACGTCAGCGACACGTTCGTCGATCACGTCGTCGAGCTGATCGCCCGCACGCGGAAGCACCCGGCGATCGAGCTGGGGTGCAGCCCCCGCGGCGGGATCGCGCTGATCAAGGCGTCGCGGGCCCGGGCGGTGATCCACGGCCGCGGCTACGTGGTCCCCGAGGACCTGTTCGCTTTGGCCGAGGACGTGGTCCTGCACCGCATCCGGCTGAACTACGAGGCGCTCGCCGACGGACTGAGCGGACCGGCGGTGCTCCAGGAGATCCTGCACGACTTCGGCGCGACCCCGGCGACGACGACCGGCAACGGCCGCCCGCACGCACCGAGCATTCGCTTGGTCGCACAAGGGGCGGGATGAGGATGGAGGATAGAGGAAAGACAGTAGTTCCAAGTTCTCGCGATGCAACGGAAACTTCGATGTCGCCCTACCCCGAAGGGGTTGCACTCCAAAGCCCAGGGTCGCCCGCGGAGCGGGCGCACCCTGGGTTGGTCGCCCCCACACCATCCATCGACCCTGTAAGGGTCGCACAGCCGCAGGAGACACGGGCGACGCGCTCGTATGGAACCCCTTTTCAGGTTTCACCCTCGAGAGATGTTTCCGATTCCTGGTGCGCTCGGATTCGCTCGCGATCCCGGGCTGCGGGATGAAGCCCCTTCGGAGCTTCACGTTTCGAGATGTCAGGCGTGATCGGAAAACTTGGAACTACTGAGAGAAGATTTCGCGTAGCCGAGTGGCTGCTCCTGTCTGCGATCCCGTTCCCGAGGCGGATGCCCATGGAAGGCTACCTGGACCAGCACGATCCGCTCGACTGGCGGCGGTTCCTCGTCGTCGTCCGCCGGCTGGCCGACGACCTCAGCTATGGGACCGACCGCTCGCCGTTCCTCGGCGCGGGGATCGAGTACGTGCAGTCGCGGCCGTACCAGCCCGGCGATCCGGTCCGCTCGATCGACTGGCGCGTCACCGCCCGCGCCGGCAAGGTGTACGTCAAGGAGTACGAGGCGCCGAAGCGGCTCCCCTGCCAGTTGTTGCTCGACACGTCGGCCTCGATGGCGGTCGGCTCGCAGCCGCGAAGCAAGTACGCGCTCGCCGTGCAGATCGCCGGCGGGATCGCGTTCGCCTGTCTCGACCGGATGAGTCCGGTCGGCTTGCTGGGCGTCGGCGAGCGGGAGTTCCGGATCGAGCCGAGCCTCGCCCGCGACCGCGTCCTGCAATGGCTGCACCGCCTGCGGCGGTTCCGGTACGACGAGCGGACGACGCTGTCCCGCCGGCTCGCCGAGCTGGGGGCGACCCTCACCAGCCGGGCGCTGGTCGTCGTCCTCAGCGACCTGCACGACCCCCGCGCGTTGCCCGCGTTGAAACGGATGTCGCAACTGCACGATTGCGTCCTGCTCCTGTTCCGCGACCCGGCCGAACGCCGCGTGAGCGGAGCGGGGGTGTTCCGCGCCCGCGAGGCGGAAACGGGACGGTCGTTCGTCACGCACGGCCGCCGCGCCGGGCTGGACGATGCGCCCCTCCGCGCGGAGCTGAACCGCAGCGGGATCGACCATCTCGTGATCTCGACCGACGAGCCGTTCCGGCAGAAGCTGAGGCACTTCTTCCAATCGCGGGACCTGTTGGCCCGCGGGGCCCGGTGACCGATGCGCCGCGAAACCGACCAGCTCAGGGCGCTCGCAGGAAAGAGTCGCTCGAACGCGAGCGCGGGGTGGCGCGCCCTGACGCTTCGGAAAGGGCGCGGTGCACGCAGGCCACGCCCTTCGCGGACTCAGGGCGTGCCACCCCACGTCATGATCGCATTCGCCGTCGCTATCCAGACGATCTTTTTCGCGACGGAGACGCCCGGCGCGGACGGCGCGCCGCATCCCACGGTCGGCGTCGCCGCGCGGATCGAGCAGCTCGTTCTGCCGGGCAGCGAACTGGAGCCGCTCCCGCTCGACGACCGCGCACTGCCGATCGTGCTCCGCATCGCCGCGGCCTATCCGCACGGCACGGCCTTCCGTTACGACCTCGTGTACTATGGATTGGAGCCGGGGGAGTTCGACCTCAAGGATTTCCTGCGGCGGAAGGACGGATCGCCGACGGCCGACCTGCCCGCGATCCCGGTGCGGATCGAGTCGGTCCTGCCTCCGGGACAGATCGAGCCACACGCGCCGGTCGCGCGGCCGGCGGCATTCGGCGGCGGCTATCGCACGCTGTTGGTCCTCGGCGGCGTGGCGTGGGTGCTCGTCCTGCTGTTTCTGCTCGTGGCAGGCCGTCGGCGAAGGGCGTCGCGCGAGGTCGAACCGGAGCGGCCGCAGTCGCTGGCCGACCGGCTGCGGCCCGCGGTCGAGGCCGCGATCGCCGGGCGGCTCGATCCGGGGCGGCTGGCGGAATTGGAGCGGATGCTGCTGGCGTGGTGGCGAAGCCGGCTGCGGCTCGAAGAACTCTCCGCCGCCGAGGCGATCGCCCGCCTCCGCGCGCACCAAGAGGCCGGGATCTTGCTGCGCCAACTGGAACTGTGGCTGCACGCGCCGCCGCGCCCGGAGCACGTCGACGTCGCGGCACTGCTCGAGCCCTATCGGCGAATCCCCGCGGGGCCGATCGCGGCAGCGGAGGAGGCGACCGTATGAGCTTCACCCATCCCGCGGTGCTGTTCCTGCTGGTCGTCCCCGCGCTGTTGCTCGGGTGGATCTGGCGGCGGAGCGGGGAGCGGATCGTGCTGCCGCTGGACCATGGCGGCGCGCCGCGCGGCCGCTGGCTCAGGTGGGCGGTCGATTCGGCGGAGTCGCTCCCGGCGCTGGCGCTGGCCGTGGTGATCGTGCTGCTCGCGGGGCCGCAGCGGCTGGGGGAGCCGAAGCTCAAGCGGATCCTCACGAACATCGAGCTGTGCGTCGACATCTCCGGGAGCATGACGGCGCCCTTCGGCGAGGGGACGCGGTACGACGCCTCGATGCAGGCGATCGACGAGTTCCTCGAGGCCCGGCAGGGGGACGCCTTCGGCCTGACGTTCTTCGGCAACTCGGTGCTGCACTGGGTCCCGCTCACCTCCGACGTCTCCGCGATCCGCTGCGCCCCGCCGTTCATGCGGCCGGAAGTCGCCCCTCCCTGGTTCGGGGGGACGGAGATCGGCAAGGCGCTTCTCGCCTGCAAGGACCTGCTCGCCGCCCGCGAGGAGGGAGACCGGCTGATCATCCTCGTCTCCGACGGGTTCAGCTCCGACCTGTCCGGCGGGAACGATCTCGAAGTCGCGGCGGTCCTCCGCCGGCACGGCATCGCCGTCTACGGGATTCACATCTCCGAGACCGAGATCCCCGAGCAGATCGTGAACATCGCGCGGTTCACCGGCGGCGAGGTCTTCAGTCCCGAGGACCAGGAGGGGCTGCACGCGATCTTCCGCCGGATCGACGAGATGCAGGAGACGAAGCTCGAGCAGACCGCCGCCGAGACGATGGACGATTTCGCCCCGTATTCGACGGCGGGCCTCGCGCTGCTCGGGATGGGGATCGTGTCGCTGTATGGAGCGAGGTACACGCCGTGGTAGCCGAACTCGCGCTGTGCGCCGTCGTGATCCTCGCCGTCGGGGCGGAGCTGCTCCACGCGCGGCGGGTGCGGGCGGTCGCGCCGCTGGTGTTCGGCCCGGCGCGGCGGCCGGCGCTGTGGGTGCGGGCGTCGGCGGCGTTCCGCGTCGCGTGCCTGGGGGCCCTCGCGTGGGGGTTGGCGACGCTGCTCGGGCTGCCTCCCGCGGTCCACCAGGCGGAGGCCCTCGAAGACTCGGAATCCCGGCACGTGCTGATCGCGCTGGACGTTTCTCCCAGCATGCGGCTCGTGGACGCCGGCCCCTCGGGGGCGCAAAGCCGCATGCAACGCGCCGCCGACGTGCTGGAGTCGTTCTTCCAGCGCGTCCCCATCCGGCAGTACCGGCTGACGACGGTCGCCTTCTACACCGGCGCGATCCCCGTCGTGAAGGAGACGCGGGATCTCGAAGTGGTCCGCAACATCCTGCACGATCTGCCGATGCACTACGCCTTCACCGCCGGCGAGACCGACCTGTTCGCGGGCCTTGGCGAGGCGGCGAAGATCGCCCACGGCTGGCCGCCGCGGAGCGCCACGCTGCTCGTCGTCAGCGACGGCGACACCGTCCCGGCGACCGGGATGCCGAAGATGCCCGCCTCGATCGGCCACGTCGTCGTGATCGGCGTGGGCGATCCGCTGACGGGGAAGTTCATCGACGGGCGGCAGTCCCGGCAGGACGCCTCGATGCTCCGCCAGGTCGCGACGCGGCTCGGCGGCGTGTACCACGACGGCAACGAAAAGCACCTCGCCACGACGCTGCTCCGGGAATTGACGCAGTCCGCCGCCGGCGGCGAGTTCGAGCGCCTCACCCGCCGCGAATACGCGCTGATCGCCTCGGCGGCCGGCGCCGCCGGATACGCCTTCCTTCCGCTTTTGCTGCACGCCTTCGGCACCGCCTACCGTCCCGGCGTGCGGCGCGTTCATGAACCGCTGGCACGTGATTACTCAGGTCGACCGAAAAACTGGAACCGCCGAGAACGCCGAGAACGCGGAGAGCGCGGAGATCAAGTGGAGGCGGAACAATGCAGCTCCTGACTTTTCTTCTCTGCATCCTCGGCGTCCTCTGCGGTTCGCAACTTTGCGCATGCCCAACACGTCCGGCCACATGAAGCAGTTGATCTCGCACCTGCGATTGCTCGACCTGCGCGTCGGTCTGCTGCTCAACTTCCACGAACTGGTGCTCAAAGACGGCATCAAGCGGATCGTCAACAACTATCGTCCGGAATGATTCGAACCGCCGAGTGCGCCGATGCCGCAGAGGTTCGAAGAATCGTCTCCCGTTCTATTGAAGTTTCGTTTCGAATCGGTCTCATTCTTCATCCAGTACTTCCATGTTCGCGACGGCGCGTCATGCCCGCGCAGGCGGGCATCCAGCGGCGGCGCGGACG
>JBBDNU010000065.1:0-32726 GCA_040877365.1 Planctomycetales bacterium | reverse complement strand
CGCGGCGGTCTTCGTTCTTCAGCCAGCGGAGCATCCAGCTCACCGCCGCCTCGCGGAGCGGCTGCTGGTAGCCGTGCGGGCCGTCGTGCTCGACGAGGTCGATCCGCTCCGGGTGCCCGAGCCGAGTGTAGATGCGGTTCGCCTCGCGGTGGATTTCCCACGAGCCGCGGATGTCGATGTAATCCTGCGTTCCGGCGAGCAATAGCGTCGGCCGCGGGGCCCGCATGATCGTGTAATCGGCGTGGTCGAGGCCGAACGCGATCTGGCCGAAGATGTTCTGCTCGGCGTCGCCGGGGCCGATCGAGTCGAGGCGGCGGGCGAAGGTCGTCACGCAGCTTCCGGGGGCGGCGCAGACGATCCGCGGGTCGATCGCCATCAGATATTCGGTGAGCGTGCCGCCCCCGGAGTTCCCCGTGCAGCCGAGCCGGTCCGCGTCGATGTCGTCGCGGCTGGCGAGATAATCGAGCGAGCGGATGCCGTCCCACACGCGGAACGACGCGCAGTTCCACCCCAGCGGGATCGCGGAGGTGCCGACGAGCGTGTGCTCGGTGGTGGACTTGAACCGCGGCTTGCCGGCGTCGTCGAGGATTTGATAGCGCTCCCCCTGCCCGATCGGATCGTAGACGAGGGCGGCGATGCCGTGGAGCGCGTGCAGCCGCGCGAGCTGCTGATAAGCGCCCGCCGCCTTGCCGTTGGCGGTGTGACCGCAGGGAATGATGACGGCCGGGTGCGGGCCTTCGGCATCGGGCAGGAAGAGGATGGCGGTGACGGCGTGGCTGGGGCGGCTGTCGTAGATGACCTTTTCGACGCGGAACCCGTCGCCGGGGAGCCGGCCGACGACGCGGGCGTTCAACGGCGCGCGCTCCGGCAGCTCGCCGAGTTGCTTCAGGAAATACTCCCGCCGCGCCGTCTGCCAGGCGGCGATGTCCTCGGGCGTTTCGAGCCGCTCGTAGGCGGCCTTGCGTTTCTCGAGCGCGGCGTGGGCTTCGGCCCGGAGCCAGCGGGCCATCATGCCGTGGCCGTCGAGGTCGCGGGGGAGGACGGTGAGGTCTTCGGCGTCGTCCTCGCGCGCGGCGTCTTGAGCCAGACCGGCGCTCGCGGCCGCGAGCAGCGCGATCCATCCGACCGCGGTGGCAATTCCGACGTGGCGGCGAACCATTCGACGATCTCCGGCGAGAGTTTCAGGCGGTCCGTCGCGAGATTGTATCACAGCCGGCAAGCCGAGTCTGCCAGGTCATCAGGATTCCGAGGCGGTCCCGGAAGACTTCGACGCAAAGACGCCCAGCGCGGCGAAGCCGCGACCGAAGGGTCACGCGCAGACGCAAAGGATATGATGAGCCGAGGGGTTTACCCCCTCGGTGGGAACGCGCGGGGCTTCAGAGGAACCTCGCGTGACTGGTCCGGGTCGCTCGAAGAGCACCGAGGGGATAAACCCCTCGGCTCATTGGTTCAATGGAAAATTCGCGCAGAACGCACGGAAGTCGAACGTTTGCAGTGCAAAGACGAAGCGAGCCTCCCGCGTCAGCGGGGGGAGCAACAGGGGCGGCGCCGATTCGGCCGACGATCGAGACAGGACTCAACCTCAAGGGGAACGCGGCGTCGAGTGCGCGCCCTCTTGTCGCTTTCGCGACCCGGACGCCTGAACGGCGGCCGGGCCACCCTGCCGGAATGGTAAACGCCATCCGGGCAGACATGGATGTCTGCCCCCACCGCTACGGTTCCAGCGTCAAGAGAATGTCGCGTTCCATGATGGCGAGTTGCCAGCGGAGCGGGCCTTGCAGCCGCTCGAACTCGCGGGCGATCAGCGGGTCGTGCTGGCCCCAGATGTTCTGCCGGACCAGCGGGCGGAGCTTGGCCTCGGCCCGCGCCGGCTCGCGCGCCGCGAGGTGCGCCACCACCCGCCAATAGCGGTAGATCAGCGAGTCCGGCTGCTCGGCGACGGCGCGGGTGAAGGCGGCGTTGGCGGTCGTCAGGTCGCCTTCCCAGAAGGCGTCCAGCCCCATCGCGTAGTAGCGGGCGGCGAGCGCCTCGGACGGGGTCGCCAGCCGTAGCGTGTCGAACGTGACGAACACCGAGTGCCGCGCGTCCTGCCAGTAGGGCAGGGCGGCCATCGCTTCCACGAAGTGCCGCTCGAGCGCCTGCCGCTGCTCCGCCTCGAGCAGCCTGCCGACGACCCGCAGCTCGCGGCCGTCGAGGCCTGCGCGGCCGTAGAGCGTGCCGCTGACCACGAGCGCCCCGGAGAGCGCCGGGTCGACTTCGATCCGGTCCTGCACGAGCTGCATCAGCTCGACGAGCCGCGCCGGCTCATCGGGCTTCGGCGCGAGCGACACGAACGTGCCCGCATCGACCGGGGCGTCGGCGTAGATCACGGTGTAGCCGTGCCCCTCGAGCCAGCCCTTCCACGCCGCTTCCCGCTCGATCAGCGTGCGGACCTCTTGGGCGAGTTGCACGCGGCCGGCGAGCGTGCCGCCGGTGGCGACGATCCGGACGTCGCGGCGCGGGACGAGTTCCGTCACGACGACTTCCCCGCCGGTGACTTCGATTCCCGCGAGCGTGTCCTCGGCGGCGATCCGGTCGCGGAGCGCGGCGACGAGGGGCGGCACGCGGTCGTCGGCCGGCGCGGTCGGCGGAACGGGGGACGCCGGCGGCGCGAAGGTCGAGGACGCGGGGGCCGGCACGGGACGCGCGGGAGCGGGCGGAACGGGAGCGGGCGGAACGGGGGCCGGCTCGAGGGGCGCGGGTTCGATCGGTGCGGGTTCGACGGGAACAGGTTGCGCCGGCAACGGGTCCGGCGCTTCGGCCGCCGGTTGCGCGGGGGCGGCGGGGACCGGCGCTGCGGGTTCTTGCGCGGCGAGGGGGGCTGGCGCCGCCAAGGCTCCGAACAAGGCCAGGATGCTCGTCAGGCGCCACATGGGTGAAGCTCCTCGTTCGAGTCGTCGGGAATGCGCTGATGGATTTGCTGGAAATCCCGCGATGTCAGCCCCTACCGTAGGGCGGGCGGAAGCAGCCGGACATCGGGATTTTCCGTCCGCGCTGCACCGCCGCGCACCGCGCCGATTGCCGGGGCTTCTCCTATTCCCGCCCACGGTGCGGCACTTCCTGCCGGTCCGCACGAATTTCCGAAAATCGCGCCGGAATCGTCGTGAAAATCGGTGCGAGAGGTCTTGACCGTCGTCGCGGGCATCCGCTAGATACGCCCCCCTCGTCTCATCTCTCTCTCCCCATCGACAATTCGTTTCGGATGACGTCCCCGACGGCGGCGACCGCACGGACTGCGGCCGCCCCGAGGAGATCGCTGTGATCTCTTCGCCGCCGGCCGGGCCGTCTTTCCCCCGTTCCAGTAGCCACGGATGGTCACGAAGGATCAATACGGATGTTGACACGACACGGTCACCGGACGCTGGGACGCCATTCAGCCCGCAAGGAGGGAACTACCTTGGCCCGAGTCATTGCACTGTTCGTGGGAACGGCCCTGGTCGGCGGGACCATGTGGTTGGCCGATGCGAGCAAGCCGGCGCAAACGGCGTCGGCGGGGATCTTCCCCCTGTTCTCGAAGGGGCCGTCG
This sequence comes from Planctomycetales bacterium, assembly GCA_040877365.1. Lineage (GTDB taxonomy): Bacteria > Planctomycetota > Planctomycetia > Planctomycetales > Planctomycetaceae > JBBDNT01. The sequence goes on along the minus strand of JBBDNU010000065.1, from coordinate 29,161 downwards.
GTCCAGGAGCGGCTGGCGGAAGGGAAGACGTTGTACAACGCGGGCCGGTTCGCCGAGGCGGTCGCCGTGCTGCAGAAGGTGGTCGATGAGCCGGGCTCGTTGAAGCCGGCGGAACGGGCCGACGCGCGAAACTATCTCGCCGCCGCCCGCCGGGAGGTCGCGGGGCAAAACACGCGGCCCGCGCAACAGTCGCCCGCGGCGGGCGGCACGGCCCCGCGGTACGGCCTGCAGGCCGACGCCGCCTCGAACCGGGCCTTCGCCCGCGATTTCCTGGACCGCGCCCATCAGTACGAGCGGCAGGGAGACGCGCGAAGCGCCATCGACCTGGCCCGCCGCGCCGACGCGCTCCAGGTCGAGTGGCAGCCGGGCGAAGAGACGCCGCGGCAGTATCTCGCCCGGCTCGAACAGCAGTCGCGTCCGCGCGATCTCGGCCGGCCGGACACGGGGATGCTCGTCCAGGAGCGTCGGAATGAGCCGGGGCGCGAGGCCCCGCTCGCGTCGCGCTCCAGCCGCGTTCCGCCCGAGACCGATCCCTACCAGCCCGCGGGTGCGGGCGAATTCGGCGGCGCGGTCCGTCCCGCGAGCGGCACCGCCGGCCGGAATCCCTTCGATTCGGACGAACTGGACAATGCCTTCGACGAGGAGGACGACGCGCTGTTCACCGCCCGGCGGCCGCTCCAGCCCCGCGAGCCGGAAACCTCCGCGGCGGCCCGTTATGTCCGCCGCCCGGAAACCGGGACACAGCGCAACCTGCTCGACAGCGAGCGGAACCGCGAAGCGTCGCGGCTCGTCGCCGAGGCGCGGCAGGCGTTGCAGCAGGGCCGCGTGCAGGACGCGCGGGTCGCCGCGCTCGAGGCGCAGCGGCTCGACGCCGTGTACGGTACGCTCGACGAGACGCCGGAGTTGCTCCTCGAGGAGATCGCGCGGTCCGACCGGTCGAACGTGCTGGCGGAAGCCGGCGACACCGGCCGGGCGGCGAGTGGCGGGCTGGGCGCGCCGGCCGAGTATCGCCGGGCGGCCCCCCTCGACGGAGGCGTCGCGGCGGGCGGTCCGTCGCCGCGGTCCGAGAACAATCGCGTTCGGAAGCAGGAGGTCCTGGAACTGCTCGCGGAGGCGCGGGAAGACCAGCGGGCCGGGCTGTTCGACGAAGCGCGGGCCAAGGCGAAGCAGGCCCAGAAGCTGGGGCGCAACGTGGCCTACGGCATTCTGGAAGAGAACCCGGAGATGGTGCTGGCCGATATCGACGCGGCGGAGCGGCGGGCGATCATCGCCCGCACCGAGCGGCAGCCGCTGCAGGAGGCGCCGCGCGGCGTGCGGACTCCTCCGCAGTTCGCCGCCGCGGACGACGCGGAGGACGCGGGGCGGATCGAGCCGGTCCGCGGCATCGCGCCGGAGCGGGGTATCGCGCCCGGACGGGCCGCGGCCGATTCGTTGACGGCCATTCGTCCCGAGGGGCCGACAGCGCTCGACTCGTTCCATCGCGGCGTCGCGCTCCGCCAGCAGGGCGATCTCGACGGGGCCTACCAGGCGTTCCAGGACGCGTACTACTCGGGCGAGCGGCTGGACCCGCACACCGCCCAGCAGCTTCAGGACTTTCTCACCGATCTCACCCCCCGCCGCCGCGGCGGCGGCATTCGCACCGCCTCGGCCGAGCGCGAGGAGCGGATCGGCCCCGGCGACGCCGGGCCGCGCGCCATCGACGACGCCGAACGCGAGCAGACGATCCGCTACGAGCGGCATCGGACGGAGGCGCTGCACGCGATCTTCACGGCGGAGAAGCTCCGCGAGACGGATCCGGATCGCGCGCTCGAGGCGCTGGACCAGGCGCTGGCCTCGCTGGAAGGAGCGGGCTTGTCGGAGCAAGCGGCCGCCAGCCTGGTGGGTCAGCTCCAGCGGACGCGGACCTCGATCGCCTCGTACCGCCGGCAGATCGAGCCGAACCTGGCGGCCAAGCGGCACGCGGAGGAGGTGAAGACGGAAATCGAGCGCGAGCGGAAGCACCAGATCAAAGTCGAGCAGGAGCTGGCGGAGCTGGTCGACGAGTTCAACAAGCTGACCAGGGAGCGGCGGTATCCCGAGGCGGCGGTCGTGGCCCAGAAGGCCCGCGACCTGGCGCCGAACAACCCGGTCACGACGACGCTCGTTTGGAAATCGAAGATGGCGGACCGGAAGCACAGGTACGACGAGATCCGCGACCTCAAGGAGAATGCGATCGTCGACACGTACTTGGATGTGGACCGTGCTTCCGCGCCGATCGTCGGGGACGCGAACCCGTATGTCTTCGACACGAAGCACTGGGGCGACATCACGCGCCGCCGCGCCGGCAAGTACGGGGCCAGCTCCCGCGAGCGGACCCCCACCGAGTTGCTGATCGAGAAGAGCCTGAACCAGAAGATTTCGCTGCACTTCGAGAGCCGTCCGCTCAGTGAGGTCATGGGGCATATCGCCACGATCGCCGACATGAACATCGTGCTCGACACGCTCGGCCTCGAAGAGGAGGCGATCGACAAGAGCCACCCCGTCTCGATCAACGTGGACGGGATCATGCTCCGCAGCGCCCTGAACCTGCTCCTCGAGCCGATGCACCTGACTTACACGGTCAAAGACGAAGTGCTGAAGATCACGAGCCGGATGCGGCAACAGGGGGAACTGATCACGGACACCTACTCCGTGGCCGATCTCGTGGTGCCGATCCCCAATTTCCAGGAGCACAATCCGTTCGCGGCGAGCACGCTGCGGGGGACGCCGCACATGAGCGTGCCGTCCGGCGGCGGATTGGCGCGTCCGCGGGGCGCGGCGCACATGGACGTGTCGGACGCGATCGGCGGGATGGGGGGCGGGCCGTTCAGGCCTCCCTACCGTTCCGGCCCGGAACTGGAGGCGTCGCTGAGCGGCGGCGGGGCGGCCGTCGACTTCGACGCCCTGACCGAGCTGATCGTGTCGACGGTCGAACCGGGGTCGTGGGTGGAAGTCGGGGGGCACGGCACGGTGCTGTCCTTCGAGACCACCTTGAGCCTCGTCGTCCGCCAGACGCAGACGGTCCACGACGAAATCGCCGACCTGCTCGGCCAGTTGCGCCGCCTGCAGGACCTGCAGGTGACGGTCGAGGTGCGGTTCGTGACCGTGACCGACCGGTTCTTCGAGCGGATCGGGGTCGACTTCGACTTCAACGTGCAGGACACGCTTCAGGGCGCCTCGCCCCCGGGCAGTCCCGGCAACACCGGCCAAGACAACTTCCCGAAGGGGGGCACGATCGTCGGCCTCTCCTCGCCCACCGAATTCACGCAGGACGGCGACATCGCCTTCCGCCAGGGGTCGTTCGACATCGGCGTGCCGGACTTCGGCGGGTTCAATCCCGAGGCCGGCATCCAGGTCGGGATGGCGATCCTGAGCGACATCGAGGCCTTCCTGTTCATCCAGGCGGCCCAGGGGGACGAGCGGTCGAACATCATGTTCGCGCCGAAGGTCACGCTGTTCAACGGGCAGTCGGCCACGGTGAGCAGCAACGTGTCGCGGCCGTTCGTGATCAGCGTGCAGCCCACGGTCGGGGTGGGAGCGGTCGGATTCACGCCGATCATCCAGAACGTGAATGAGGGCGTGCAACTCACCGTGCAGGCGGTCATCTCGGCCGACCGGCGGTTCGTGCGGCTGACCGCCTTGCCGCAGTTCAACAACATCACCGACGTGTTCACGTTCACCTTCCAGGGCGGCCTGGGCGGCGGACTGGGCGGCATCGGCGGTGGACTCGGCGGCGGTCTCGCCGGTCTGGGCGGCGGTCTCGCCGGCCTCGGCGGCGGCTTGGCGGGTCTCGGCGGCGGCCTCGCCGGTCTCGGCGGCGGCCTCGGCGGCCTCGGCGGCGGGCTCGGCGGGCTCGGGGGCGGTGGCCTCGGGGGTCTCGGAGGCGGAGGCCTCGGCGGGCTGCTCGGCGGGGCCGGCGGGTTCTTCAGCGTCCAGGACTCGATGAACGCCAGCCCGATGGTCGGTTTCGGCGGCATCGGCGGCATCGGCGGCATCACCGGCACGACCGGCACGACCGGCGGCACCGGCGGCGCCTTGGGAGGCGCCGGCGGGCTGGCCGGGGCCGGCGGCACCGCCGGCGGCGGCGGCATCGGCGGCGGCGGCACCGGCGGCGGCGGCGGGGCCGGCTCCGTCACCGTCCAGCAGCCCGTCCAGGAACAGGTCACCGTGCAGACCACCGTCAGCGTGCCGGACGGCGGGACCGTCCTCCTCGGCGGAGTCAAGCGGTTGCGCGAGGGACGCAACATGGCCGGCGTCCCGATCCTCAACAAGATCCCCTACATCAGCCGGCTGTTCAAGAACTCCGGCGTGGGACGCGAAACCGAAAGCCTGATCCTGATGGTCACGCCGCGGATCATCATTCAGGAAGAGGAGGAAGAGTTGCTGCTCGGCATCCCTCTGGAGCCGTAGTCGGAAACCTCTGCCGTCAAGCAGAGATCGGCCGCCGCGAAGCACGGGCTCTTCGCGGCGGCCTCTTTTTATTGACAAGCTCCGATGCATCCGCCATCATGGAACCCTTCCTACCGATACTGCCTGCCTGCTTGCCACGCCAGACGCATGCCGCCCGAGCGACCGCTCGGTTGACCGGACGCGAAGCACAACCCGATAATTCATCCCGCGATCGACGAGACGCCGGCCCGCGAGCCGATTCGTCGAGAAGACCGGACAACGGAGAGCCGCTGCGATGAGCCATTTCATGCGCCTGATCGGGACCGTTACCGTCGCCGCGTGCTGTCTGGGGGGCGCGCGGCTCGACGCCGCCGAGCCGCTGCGGAACGTGATCGACGCCCGCCTCGACGCCCAGTGGAAGTCGAACGACGTCAAGCCGGTGGAACTCGCCGGGGACGCCGAGTTCCTCCGCCGGGTGTCTCTCGACCTGGTCGGCACGATCCCGACCTATGAGGAGACGCAGGCGTTTCTCTCGGACGGCAGCGCCGACAAGCGGGAGAAGCTCATCGACCGGCTGCTCGACGATCCGCGGTTCGGCCGGCAGCAAGCGATGGTCTGGGACCTGGTGCTGTTCGGGCGGAACGTCTCGAACAGCCGCGTCCGCGAGCGGGACGGGTTCCGCACGTGGCTCGCCGCCCAGTTCAACCAGAACGTCTCCTACGACCAGTGGGCGGCCGCGATCCTGAAGGCGGAAGGAAGCTCGATCGACGACGGCGCTCCGACGTTCCTGTTGCAGTACGCCGGGAACGACAAGGCGACCGCGGTCGCCGTGAGCCGGCTGTTCATGGGGATGCAGCTCCAGTGCGCCGAGTGCCACGATCATCCCTACGAGGACTTCTCGCAGTTCGACTTCTATGGGCTGGCGGCGTTCTACTCGCGGCTGCAACCCGTGTCGCTCGGGAAGAAGGACAACAAGGACAACTACGCCGTCGGCGAAAAGAGCGTCGGGGACATTCTGTTCTCCGGCAAGGCGATCGACCAGAAGCCCGGCACCAAGGGAGAGGCTGTTATCCCGCGGTTCCTCAAGGGGGGCGAGTTGAGCGAGCCCGAGCTGCCCAAGGACTTCAAGGCGGAGCCGCGGCTGCCCGACGGGAAGATGCCTCCCGCCCCGCACTTCTCGCGGAAGAACGCCATCGCGGACTGGATCGCGAACCCCGAGAACCCCTACTTCACCAAGGCGGTCGCCAACCGCATCTGGGCGCAGTTCATGGGGCGGGGGATCGTACACCCGGTGGACAACCTCAGCGAGTTCAACGCGCCCAGCCATCCCGAGTTGTGGGACACGCTCACGGCGGAACTCGTCGCCCGCAAGTACGATCTCAAGTGGCTGATCCGCGAGATCGCGAACACGAAGGCGTATCAGCTCTCGTCGGCCGGGCCGGTGGACCGCGCCATGCCCCGCTGGTTCGAGCAGGCGAACGTCCGGCCGCTGATCGCCGAGGAACTGGCCGATTCGCTCGCCGCCGCGACGCGGCTGGACAAGCGGCAGGCCGCCGCCCAGGACGACAAGGCGAAGCAGGCGATCGCGGCGGAGTTCGGCGGCGTCCGCGGCAATCTGGTGCGATATTTCGGCGAGCCGGTCAACGGCGTCGGCGAGTATCAGGGGAACATGTTCGAGAACCTGTATTTCAACAACGAGGTGTACCTGCACCGGTATCTCTATTCGACCGGGACGAACCAGCTTCTGGCGGATCTCGTGACGTCGAAGGCTTCGCCGGAAGAGAAGGTGGAGGAGATGTTCCTGTCGGTGCTCGTCCGCAAGCCGACCGACGAGGAGCAGGCGAGGCACGTCGCTTACGTCGGCCAGGAGCAGGACCCCGCGAAGCAGACGGCCCTGTGGGGCGATGCGATCTGGGCATTGATCGCCTCGGGCGAGTTCCGCTTCAATCATTAGGAGCTTTCAGCGGTCAGCGGTCAGCGGTCAGCTTTCAGCGGATTTCGTCCCGTGTGCCGGATGGGACGTTGAAATTCGAAGCATGCCACGCGATCATTCCCGGTCCTGCCCGGCAGGCAGGACGCGCCCAGGAGCCACGCCGATGAAATCCGGATTCTGTCCCACCTTCGAGCACGTCAATCGCCGCTCCTTCCTGAAGGGGGTGCTGGCGACCGCGGGCGGCATGGCCGTCCCCAACCTGGGAGCGCTATTCAACTCCCAGACGATCGCCGCCGAGGCGCAGAAGCAGGGGAAGCGGTGCATCCTGCTGTGGATGGCGGGGGGCGTGAGCCAGTTCGAGACGTTCGACATGAAGCCCGGCCGCCCCAACGCCGGGCCGTTCCGCCCCATCGACAGCAAGCTCCCCGGGTTCCAGGTCTGCGAATATCTGACGACGATCGCCCAGCACGTCGACAAGATGACGATCATCCGCAGCATGCGGACCTCCGACCCGGGGCACTCCGCCGGCACCTACATCATGCACACCGCCCACAAGGCGGAAGCCGCCGTGTCGCACCCGGAAATCGGCGCGGTCGTCGCCAAGCACCTCGGCGACCCGAACTCGCCGCTCCCGAGCTTCGTCCAGCAACAGGGAGGGGGCGAGTCGTTCCCCAACTTCGGCGCCGGCATCCTCGGCCCGCAGTATCAGCCGTTCAAGGTCGGTTCCGGCGGACAGCTCCCAGCGTTCATCAATCGGCAGCTCAAGCCCGAGGAGGAGCTCCGCCGCCGCGAGCTCGTCCGGTTCCAGCAGGACCGGTTCGCCGCCGACCACAAGGCCGAGCCGTTCCAGTCCTACGACCTCGCCATGCAGAAGTCGTGGCAGCTCATGGAGATGAAAAGCGCCTTCGACATCTCGCAGGAATGGGAAAAGCACAAGGATCTGTACGGCGGCAGCGAGTTCGGCAAGAACTGCCTGATGGCCCGGCAGCTCGTCGAGTCGGGCGTGCCGTTCGTCGAGGTCAGCCAGGCCAACTACGACAGCCATTCCGACAACGCCGAATGGCATAAGGCGCTCCTGCCCCCGCTGGACAAGGCCTGGTCCGGCTTGCTGATCGACCTCGAGCAGCGCGGCCTGCTCGACAGCACGCTCGTCATCTGGATGGGGGAGATCGGCCGGACCCCCGGCATCAACAACCGCGCCGGCCGCGACCACTACGTGAAGACCTGGACCACGGCCCTGGCCGGCGGCGGCGTGAAGCGCGGCCTCGTTTACGGCAAGACGGACAAGGACGGCGTCAACGTCGAGGACAGCCCCGTCACCGAAGGGGACTATTTCTCGACGATCTACAAGACGCTCGGCATCGACCCGGCGACCAAGCACTACGTCGGCATCCGCCCGATCCCGATCGTCCCCGAGCATTCCAAGGTCGTGGACGACCTGCTGGCGTGAGTTGCGAGTGACGAGTTACAGTTGCTCAAAAAGCGAGATTTCCGTCATTCCCGCGCAGGCGGGAATCCAGTGCCCGTCCGTGCGATCGCTGGATGCCCGCCTTCGCGGGCATGACGCGCGCGAACCTGGAAGTACCGAGTCGCGCCTTGGTGGGCACAGCCTACCATACTACTGCCCACTACCCACTACCCACTGAAACCCCATGCCCTTCGATCCCGCCAAGGCCAAACGCGCCTGGGTCATGCCCTGGCAGAACGGCTGGACCACTTCGGTCGTCTGGCTCGACAAGAGCCGGGTCGCGGCCGGAAACAACTACGGTCAGATCCTGATCTTCCATGTCCCCGACGAACTGCCTCCGGCGGACGCGATCGAGAAAGGGAACAAGGACGAGTTCGCCGCGCTGCCGCTCAAGCCGGAGCGGCTCCTCCTCGGGCACACCAATGAGATCGGCGACCTCGCCGCGACCGCGGACGGCAAGCGGCTCTTTTCGTGCAGCTACGACCACAGCCTCCGCGTGTGGGACCTTTCCGCCCCCACGGAGCGGACCGAGACCGTCCCGCTGTATGACGAGCGCGGCCAGCAGCGGGCGAAGAAAGCGGGCCGCACCGACGAGGAGATCAAGCCGGTCGACGTCCCCGTGCAGACCGTCTCGCAGGAACTCGCGGGGCACAACCCCGAGTGGATCCGCGCGCTGGACATGAACGCGGACAAGACGAAGCTCCTCTCCGGCGACGACTCGGGACTGGCGATCCTGTGGGACGTGGCCACGCTCAAGGAGGTCGCCCGCGTCAAGAACGACGTGGGCTGGATCCGCGGCCTCGCCCTCTCCCCGGACGCGAAGCAGGCCGTCACCACGAACTACGCCATCCGCTACAGTTACTTCCCCAGCCACATCCGGCTGTGGGACCTCGAGACGGGCCAGGAGTCGCTGGAACTCGAGAAGAGCACCGGCGCCAACAACCGCGTCACCCCGATCAACGCGGCCGACTTCTCCCCCGACGGCAAGCTCGTCGCGCTCGGCAAGGGGGGCGAGGACGGCGGGGGGGCGATCTTCATCGTCCAACTCGAAGGCAACAAAAAGCTCCACCAGTTGAAGGGGCACGAGTACGGCGCGACCTGCGTCCGGTTCACCAGCGACGGCCAGCACCTCGTCACCTGCGGCCGCGACACCCTCGTCGCCATCTGGCAGGTTTCGGACGGCAAGCAGGTGAAGACGCTCGGCACGGGGCGCGGGGGCCAGTTCAAGGACTGGATCCACGACGTCGACTTCAACCCGGACGAGACCCGCCTCGCCGCCGCCGACATGGCGGGCATGGTCCACATCTGGGATTTCACCTGACCGCCGGCGTAGCGGAATTGCTGCGAAAATAATGAGCCGGCGGGTTTATCCCGCCGGTGGTGACGCGGATTCAGTAAGAACGATCCCCGCTTACGAGCGCCGCCCCGGTTCGCACCGCGAGGTAAACCCCGCGGCTCATAGGAGCGACGATGCGACCGGCGAGATTGCAACGAGCAGTGCTTCTGCTAGCCGCGCTCCTCGCGGCGATTCCGGCCTCCGCGGCCGAATTCTTCGTCGCGCCCGCGGGCCTGCCGTCGGGAGACGGGAGCGCGGGCCATCCGTGGGACCTGGCGACGGCGCTCGGCGGTTCGGAGCGCGTCAGGCCGGGCGACACCGTCCGGCTCGCGGGCGGAACGTATCGGGGCGGGTTCGTCTGCACGCTGAAGGGAACGGAAGACGCCCCGATCACGATCCGCCCGGTTGGCGGCGCGCGGGTGACGGTCGATTGCCGGCCGCGGGATGACCGGGACGATGGACAGTTCTACGTCCGGGGCGACTGGCTCGTCGTCCGCGATCTGGAGTTCACGTGCAGCACTCCGCAGCGCGTGACAGGCGCCGCCGGCTCCGCGCCGGCCGACATGCGCCGCGGCGGCATCTCCTCCCACGGATCGCACAACGCGCTCGTGAACCTCATCATCCACGACACGAACGGCGCGGGATTCTGGGGGGACGACCAGGGCGGCGAAGGGGGCGAGTTCCACGGCTGCATCATCTACAACAACGGCTGGAAGGGCCCCGACCGCGGGCACGGGCACGCGCTCTACGCGCAGAACGGCCGGGGGACCAAGCGGATCACCGACAACGTCATGTTCCACCAGTTCAGCCACGGCCTGCACTGCTATGGATCGAGCAAGGCCTTTCTGCGCGGCTTCCACATCGAGGGCAATGTCGCATTCCAGAACGGCGCGCTCGTCCAGCCGGACGAACGCAATCCGGATTTCCTCGTGGGGGGCGGCACTCCCATCGACCGCGTCGTCTTCGCACGGAATTTCGTCTACGGCGGGGGCAGCCTCCGCCTGGGGTACAACTGGGGTCCGCCGAATGGGGAGGTCGTCGCCCGCGACAATTACATCGCCGGCGGCGTGAACCTGCACTTCCTCGAGCGCCTCGCGTTCACGGGAAACACGGTCATCAACCCCGGCAGCCTGGTCCGGATCGACCTGCCGCCGGAGGGCGGCGCCCCACAGTCTCGCTGGGAAAAGAATTCCTACATCAATACGGAGCCGAAATGGCGCCCGTTCGCGCTCTCGCGCAAGGACCGCGGAAGCAGCGACCTCACTTTCGCCGAGTGGCGGCAGAGCACCCGGTGGGACGAGACCAGCACGTACCTCGAAGAGCGGCCGCGCGGAGCGAAGATCTTCGTCCGGCCCAATCGCTGTCAGAAGGGGCGCGGCCACGTGATCGTGTACAACTGGGACCGGCAAGCCGCGGTCGAGGTGGATCTCGCGCCGGTCCTCGCACCCGGGCAACGCTACCGCATCGTGAGCGCTCAGGACTTCTACGGCGAGCCGGTCCTGCAGGGCGTCTTCGATGCGAAGCCGATCCAATTGCCGATGACGCCCCGTCCCCCGGCGCAGCCGGTCGGCATGCCCGACTACAAGCTCCCCGTGACCGAGCCGGAATTCGGCGTGTTCGTCGTCCTTCCCGAACCTGCGGAATGAGCCTCGAGTCGCCGCACGGTGCGGCGTGCCAGGGCGTTCGTCGATCCAAGCGGTCCGTGACAAAGGAACCAACTAGGCTACCGACGAGATCGCGGCGCGCCATGCTTCTGCTGGGCGCGGCGGCCGGGCTGCCCCATGCTGCTTGCCCGGGGCTGCTGAGTTGTGGTATCAATGATAGTCCTTCCAAGAACGCGACTCCGTCATTCCCGCGCAGGCGGGAATCCAGCCCGTCGTCCGCGCCGCCGCTGGATGCCCGCCGGCGCGGGCATGACGCGCCGTGGTCATTCGGAATTCCAAGCGATCCGTGATACAGGAGCAAGATATGATTTCGAAGAGGTTCCGGCGGGGAACGCTGTTCCTCGCGGCGCTCGGCGCCGCGGCAGTGTTGCCTCATGCGGCAGGAAATGTGCGCGCCGAGGAGGGCGCCGCGCGGCGGCCCTCCGTCGCCGAGATCGAAAAGCTGCACGGGATGCTCAAGCTCCAGCCCGGCGAGTCCCGCTGGATGGAGGTCGACTGGCATCCCACCGTCTGGGAGGCGCGGCAGAAAGCGGCCGCCGAGGGGAAGCCGATCTTTCTCTGGGCCGGCAGCGGCGGCGCTCCCGCCGCCGGGTGTTGAACGGCCGGACGCGGGGGCCGTGCGCCCTCTTTCTGGACCGATGAAACGATCAAGCTGATCCGCGAAAACTTCGTCTCCGCCGTCGTGCCGACGCAGGTCTGCCGCGCGAACTGCCCGGAAGGGACCTTCCTCCGCACCGCCGGCATCGAAAAGCAGTGGGTCACCTCCAGCGGCTACATGAGCTGCGTCTCGCCCAGCGGCAAATTCCTGGGCCACGCTCCGTCGGCGGCCGTGCTCGAGAAGTTTCGCGAATTGCCCGCGGCGGACCGCAAACTCGTCGCCATCCTGCCCGAACTGACCGCGGCCGAGGAGTACGTTCCGGCGCCGCCGGAGGGGGGCCTGGTCCTCAAGGTACACGCCCGCTACCTGAGCCGCGACGAGCAGGGCGAGTTGCGCTACGCGAAGAAAGCGGATTTCCCGCTGATGAGCGCCAGCAGCGCCTACGACCTGTTCCTCCAGCCGAACACGGAGTACATGTGGCTCACGGCGGAGGAATGGAAGTCCCTGGTGCCGGAGAAACCGGTCAAGGGGCAGAAGCTGCCGATGGTCCCGGCGATCACCGAGCGCGTCGCCCGGTTCCACGTGAACCCCCGTCGCGCGATGACCAGCGAGAACGGCATCCTCGGCAAGGCCGAGCTCAAGACGGCCGAGATGTCGCTCGTCGTCGATGACGTCACTCCCGAGCGGGTGCGGCTGATCGTCGAAGGCTTCATCCACTGGGGGACCGACTTCGACGCCGCCAAGGCGACCACGCCCAACGGGCCGCTCGGGTACGGTTTCGAGACGCCGGTCCACGGCGTCCTCGAGTACGACCGAAAGGCGCAGGCCATCACGCGGTTCGACATGGCCCTTCCGGGGAACGTGTGGGGCCGCTGGGGCGACGCCAACAACAACAGCCTGTTCTCGGAGCGTCCCGGCCGGACTCCGTTCGGCTTCGCCTTCGAACTGGCCACGGGGGACTCGCCGACGAACCGCATCCCGCCCGGCGGCAACGGCGAGCGCGCCTTCCAGAACGGCTATTTCGCCACGGGAGAGTGAGCGTCGGAGAGTGATTCGGCAATCGTCGACCGTACCGCCCGGCTGCTTCCTCGCTGGAAGCAGCCGGGCGTTTTCGATGCGCGGCCGCGGCCTCTTGGCGCAATCTTGACCACGAATCACGGCGGTGGGAGCGAGCGTCGTAGTACGGACTTAAGTCCGTACTACGACGCCCCAGCCGATTCTCTCCGCGCCCTCGGCGCTCTCTGCGGTTCAAGATGTCACCCAGATCGCCCGAATGATGGAAACCGCGGAGTGCGCCAAGGCCGCAGAGGGGGTGCCTTTTCCCCTTGCACCGTCCGCGGCGGATGATATGATACGGGCGAACATTGTGGTAAGAAGTCCACAACGAGCGTTCCGCGGTCGGACGGATCGGCAATCCGTCGTGCGGGACTTCCACCATTCCTCCCGACCCGTCACAATCAAGCGCAGGAGTCCCCTGATGGCTATCCAGACCAGGAACAATGCGATGGCGAAAAGCAGGCAGTCCGCCCCTTCCCGAGAGTCCGTCCCGCCCCGCAAGTCGGGCGACGCGATGCTCGCCAACGCCCTCGGCCAGATCGAAAAGGCCTTCGGTCAGGGGGCGATCATGAAGCTCACCGAGGAGGCCAAGGCGGGGATCGCCGGCATCCCCTCGGGCGCCCTCTCGCTGGACATCGCCCTCGGCGGACGCGGCTTCCCCCGCGGGCGGGTCATCGAACTGTTCGGCCCCGAGTCGAGCGGCAAGACCACCCTCGCCCTGCACGCCATCGCCAGCGCCCAAAAGGGCGGGGGCATCGCCGCCTTCATCGACGCCGAGCACGCCCTCGATCCCTCGTGGGCCAAGCGGCTCGGCGTGAACCTCGAAGAACTGCTCGTCAGCCAGCCCTCCTACGGCGAAGAGGCGCTGCAGATCGCCGAGATGCTGATCAAGTCCAACGCCGTGGACATCATCGTGATCGATTCCGTCGCGGCCCTCGTCCCCAAGTCCGAGCTCGACGGCGAGATCGGCGACACGCACGTCGGCCTCCAGGCCCGCATGATGAGCCAGGCCATGCGGAAGCTCACCGGCGCGATCAGCAAGTCCAAGACCACCGTGATCTTCATCAACCAGATCCGCGAGAAGATCGGCGTGATGTTCGGCAGTCCCGAAACGACCCCCGGCGGCCGGGCGCTCAAGTTCTACAGCTCCTGCCGCGTCGACGTCCGCCGCGTGAGCAGCCTGAAGGAAGGCGACGTCACCATCGGCATGCGGATGAAGGTCCGCATCGTGAAGAACAAGGTCGCCCCGCCGTTCCGCGTCTGCGAGTTCGACCTGCTCGGCGAGCGGGGGATCAGCACCGAAGGAGACGTGCTCGATCTGGCCGTCGAGGACCGCATCGTCGACAAGAGCGGCGCGTGGTTCAGCTACGGCGAGACGCGGCTGGGACAAGGCCGCGACAAGGCCCGCGCCCACCTCGAAGAGAACCCCGAGCTGGTCGCCGAGATCCGCCAGAAGGTTCTCATCGCCCGAGGCTACGCCGTCGCCGCCGCGGAGGAAGGCAACGGCCAGGCGGAGTGAGACGATGGAGCCAAGCCCACCCCCAGCGGGGGGTGGGCTATGCGCCGATCATTCACCGACTTCAGCGCACTCTCCATTTGTCGAACTCATAGAGAGCGAAAGATAGTCTGGGGATGCCCACGAAGCATTACACGTACCAACTGCACGTATCGCTCAAAATGCAGTTCACTTTTGACGGATCCGAAGTCGAGCAAAGCGACGACGGCGGCGACGGAGACATCTCGCCGACAGACGCCGCACTGGAAACTGCTCGGCGCGAAATCGAGGAATGCCTTGTCGAAGAATTCGGTGGCGTCGACGAAATCGAAGTCTCGGCGGATTTCGACGATTTGCTGGGGGTCGACGATAAGGGTGCATGACCCATGGTTGCGCTCATCGAACAAAAGACTGCCGAACTGGATGACGCATGTCGCCGCTTCGGCGTCCGCCGGCTCGAATTGTTCGGCTCGGCGACCGGCGACGCGTTCGATCCGAAGACGAGCGACCTCGGCGCTCAAGAACCCATACTTCATCCGCGAAGTCGAACGCACCCGGGAAACCGTGTATGCAGCCGAAGAGCCTGAAACTGCTCGATGACATTCGCGACGCGGCGGAGTTCACCTTGCGAGCAGCGGTCCCAGATGGCTTACTCCTTGTACGGCCTGTAGATTCGGACGTCGTCCGATTGCAAGTCGGCACGAAGCGAACCTTTCGGGAAGTACAAGTCCGGCAAGTTGCACGCCGTTTCCTCTCCCGGCCGACATTCGTGCCGCAACCGAATCCGCCGACTTTCGACGGAATCATTCGTCACAACGAACGTCGCGCGCACCTGACGCTCCTCGACGACGGAATCCCACGACCTTGTCCGGTGGTAGTGGACCGTAAGTCGCCCGTTGGCATTCGTCGCGGGGTCGTCTTGAAAATCGAACAGGTGCTCCGTCAGTCGCACGCCCTTGGCAAAGCTCTCCGAGTGAACCCGGTACCATGTCCTCTCTCCGGCCGGCACGCAGGCATCGATGACGAGGTTGCCCCCGTCGATGACCGCGGTGTGCAGGATCCCATCGAGTTCAAGCAAGGCCCCGTCGACTCGTAGCGGAAGATCCCGCGTCGACTCCGATCGTCCGGTCACTCGATTCGTGCGAACGGCGGTCCTTCGTACGATCGCCCCGTCCCCCATGTCCGGCACGAACCGCAGCAGTTCGTGGCTGGAGCCGCCTTGTGCCTTCGAGACCTCCCAGTGGATGATCCAGGTGGTTCGATACAACTTCTCGTCCAACGCGGGGACCGTCTCCGGCAGGAGACGCAATCCCCAATGGTCCTTGAGTGAGCCTGGCACGGCGTGGGCGTTCACCTTGTCGGACTTCGCCAGCACAACCCCTTGACCGCGTTCCGCCGATTGGTCCGGACCGTTCTCGTCCGCCAGTCCGATCGCGACGCCGGCGAACGCGATCGGAAGCGCGAGCAGAAATCCGCGAAACGTCATCGAACACCTCCTGGCCGGCTCGAATGAGATAGTGGCGAGTTCGAGTCACGTCGTCGCTCATGATACCGCGCCCCGCCACGACCAAACGTAACATGAACGTAACGAGCCGAGCGGCGAAAAGGTACTGCTCGATGCCGATATGACGAGCTTCTATGGGGTCTCGACGAAGGCGCTGAATCAGGCGGTCAAGCGAAATCGGGACCGCTTTCCGGACGATTTCATGTTTCGCCTCACGGCGAAAGAAATGTCCGAACTGAACCGGTCAAGAACTGTGACCGGTTCGCAGAAACACCGCGATCCGCGTTACCCGCCCTTTGCCTTCGGCAATTGATGGAACCCCCGGCGACTCCGCAGCGCGGGCGGATCGGCTTTCACATTCCATCCCGAGAGCCTGCTGTCGACGCGCCGGCGCGGAGAGACGGAAGTAATTAAGAAAACAGTCACGCGGACTGGAACCTTCCCGCCGCCGCGGCGTCTCAATGCGAAAAGGGAGGTCTCGCATGCCGCGGCTCGTCTTGTGCTCATTGTTGATCGTAGCGATCGTTCCTCCATTGCGCGCCTGCGCCCAGGAGCGGCCGCGGCCGCGGGCGGGCACGGAACTCGTCCATCAGGATCCGCACCCCGCTCCCTCGGCCGCTTACCGCTGGCTGGAGATCACGCTCGAGGCGAGCGGGCGGGACGTGGACCGCAACCGGGCGCGGCCCACCGTTCTCGCGCGGGCGATGGCGATCGTTCTCACTTCGATGTACGACGCCTGGGCCGCCTACGATGAGAACGCCGTCGGCACGCGGCTCGGCGATTCGCTTCGCCGTCCGCCCGGCGAGCGCACGCTGAAGAACAAGGAGACGGCGATCGCCCACGCCGCGTACCGGTCGCTGCTGTTCGTTTACGCGGAGGATGCCGAGTGGGTCCGCGGGCGGATGAAGGCGATGGGCTTCGATCCCGACGACGCGACGACCGACCCCCTGAGTCCGGTGGGCGTCGGCAATCTCGCCGCGAACGCGGTCGTCGAATACCGCCGGCACGACGGGGCGAACCAGCTCGGCGACGAGCCGGGAAGCGACGGCACGCCCTATTCCGACTACACCTACTATCGCCCGGTCAACACGCTCGAGCACCCCGTCGACAAAACGTGCTGGATGCCGATCCCGTTCGACGACGGCAAGGGGGGCGCATTCTCGCCCGGCTTTCTCACGCCGCACTGGTATCGGGTGAAGCCGTTCGCGCTGGAACGCGGCGACCAATTCCGTCCCGGTCCGCCGCCGGCGTGGGGCTCGGAGCGGTTGAAGAACGAGATCGACGAATGCCTCGCGGTGAACGCGGACCTCACGCTCGAGCGGAAGGCGATCGTCGAGTTCATGCGCGACGGGCCGCGCTCGACCGGGCAGTCCGGCCACTGGCTGCGGTTCGCGCAGGACGTCTCGCGCCGCGACCGCCACGATCTCGATCGCGACGTGAAGCTCTTCTTCTGCGTGGCGAACGTCGTCCACGATGCGTTCATCGCGAGCTGGGACGCGAAGCGGCATTACGACAGCGGCCGCCCGTACTGGTGGGTCCGCTGGCAGTATCCCGGCCGGACCGTCCGCGGCTGGGCCGGCCCGGGGAAGGGAGTCGCGGAAATTCCCGCCGAACAGTGGCGGCCTTACTCGCCGGCCGTGTTCGTCACGCCGCCGTTTCCCGGTTACACGTCGGGACACGCCACGGCGAGCGGCGGGGCGGCGCGGATTCTCGAACGCTTCACGGGGAGCGACCGCTTCGGCGCGGTAGCGATCCGCAAGGTGGGGGAGCTGACGGAGGACGAATTCACGACGGCGCAAATCCAGGCGATCGACGGCGAGCCGGCGGCGGACGTGCCCGAATCGCGCGCAGTGCGGCTCGAACTGCCGACGTTCACCGCGACCGCCGCGATGGCGGCGGTCTCGCGGCTGTGGGGGGGCTACCACATCCGCACCGACAACGACGCCGGCCTCGAATTAGGGCGCAAGGTCGCCGATCACAGCTGGCTGATCTACCGCGCCTACTTCGAGGGCGAGCCGCGCTCGTAGTTCATGGCGACCGGCTTCAGTCGGTGGATCGAGGCCGTGCCTCGGCGGGCATGACCGGTAGCTGAATTGCTCCGAAAATGAGCCGGCGGGTTTATCCCGCCGGTGGTCAATGCGGGTTCCGTAAGAAGACGGCCGCGGTTCGCACACGGCTACCCGGTGAGCACCGCGGGGATAAACCCCGCGGCTCATATGCCTGGCAGCATCAGCTACGATGGAATCGCACGCTTCAAGATGCGGTGCGGTTGGGCGCGGGGCCTCGATGCGGTAGAGTGATGCGGTTCCGGCAAGGTCCGTGAATCCGCACTCCCGCGAAAGGCCCGCCCGATGCTGCGTCTCCTCCGTTCCACCACCCTGCTATCGTGGCTTGCTGTCGCCTCATCCGCCGTTGCGGCCGAGCGGCCGAACATCGTCCTCTGCATGTCCGACGACCAGGGCTGGGGGGACGTCGGACACAACGGCAACGATCGGGTGAAGACTCCCGTGCTCGACGAGATGGCGGCGAAGGGGCTGCGGTTCGACCGGTTCTACGCGGCGGCGCCGGTCTGCTCGCCGACGCGGGCCAGCGTGCTCACGGGGCGGCATCCGGTGCGGTGCGGAACGTTCTCGTGGGGGCTCCCGCTGCCGCCGGAGGAAGTCACGATCGCCGAGGCGCTGCGGCGGGCGGGTTACACGACGGGGCACTTCGGCAAGTGGCACCTGGGGAGCGTCGCGGAGGGCCATCCCACCAGTCCCGGCGCGCAGGGCTTCGACGAGTGGGTCTCCGCCCCGAATTACTACGACAACGATCCGCTGTTGAGCCGCAAGGGAACGGTGATCGAGACCAAAGGGGAAAGCTCGATGGTCACGGTCGAGAAGGCGCTCGAATTCATCGATGCCGCCGCCGAGCGGAAGCAGCCGTTTCTCGCGGTGGTCTGGTTCGGCAATCCGCACCTGCCGCACCAGGCGCGGCCCGAGCTCCGCGAACTCTACCAGGACCAGCCGGCGAACCTGCAGAATTACCTCGGCGAAATCACCGGGATCGACCGGGCGATGGGCCGCTTGCGGTCGCATCTTCGCGAGAAAGAGCTCGCGGACGACACGATCGTCTGGTACACGAGCGACAACGGCCACCTCCCGCCCGGCTCGTCGGGGGGCCTTCGGGGGCAGAAATCGCAATTGTGGGAAGGAGGCATCCGCGTGCCGACCGTCCTGGAATGGCCGGCCCGCGTGCCCGGTCCGCGGCGGATCGGCACGCCGTGCGGCACGGTGGACATCTACCCCACGCTGCTCGACCTGGCGGGAGTGCGGGTGGAGGGACAGCCCCGGCCGATCGACGGCGAGAGCCTCGCGCCGCTCATCGAGGGTCGGGAGTTCGCGCGGGCGAAGCCGCTCGGGTTCTGGGTCTATCCCGCCGCCGGCGTGAGCATGGCGAGCGAGCGGATCCTCCGGCAGATGCGGCAGGAGCAAGAGGGGCGAGAGCTCGACGAAAAGTTCCGGTTCCCGGAAGGGAAAGACGCGAAGCGTTATCCGCAAGACAAGTTTCCCGGCCATGCCGCCTGGATCGACGGCGACTGGAAGCTGCACCGCATTCCCGCGCGCGGCGAGAATGCCGATGAATTTCAACTCTACGATCTGGCGACGGACCGGGCGGAAAAGCAGGACGTCGCCGACGATCATCCGGAGGTCGCAGCCCGCTTGAAGAAGGGGCTGGCGGAATGGCAGCAGTCGGTGCTGCGCAGCCTCAACGGGGCGGATTATCAGTAGGTCCAGTCCGCCGGAAGGGACCCGGGCGGGGCAGCGGTTGCCGGAACGGACGAGGCTGCCGTGAGAACACGCGTGCGCGCCCGGCGTTCCGGCCGCTTGCCATGCGCTGAAGGACGCCGGGTCGACAAGCCGCGTCCCGCCCGGCGGCGGGACGTACCGGCGCCCGCGTCACGGCTTGCCCGGGTCTCGGCGGCATCCCTATGATTGGTTTCGGACGCAACAGCGACGAGGAGGGAAGCATGGCCGCCGACGAAACGCCAACGCCGGAAGAATCAACGGTCCACTCCGACGAGGATTGGAAGCAGCGCGTCAAGGCGGAGGAGGAGGCGTTCGTCGAGATCAACAAGACGCAGCCCCGGCGGGAGAAGACGGGGACCACGGCGTGACCGGCAACATGCAACACTGGCAAATGTTCGCGGCCGAGACCGGCTGGTTCCGCATCGCCTTTCCCCCGAGTTGGCTGGTGGAGGAGACGGACCAGCAGGTGCGGATCGTCGCACCGGACGGCGCCGCCGTCCTCGTGCTGAGCTGCTTCTGGAAGCAGGGCTGCACCCGGGCCGATCTCCAGCGTGTGCTCGACCCGAAATCGGTGTTCGTCCAGGCGCGGAACGTCCGCCCGCTGCCGGCGCTGCGGCTGGATTGCCCGTCGATCGGTCTCGAGGGGGAGGCTTCCGCGGCGAAGAGTCCGCCGTGGTGGAAGCGGCTGTTCTCCCGCTTCTCCGGACGCGAAGGGTGGCGGCCGTGGCGGGCGTGGGCGATCGGGCACGGCGACGTGGGGTTGCTCGCGGTGTACACGTCCTCCGGCCCCCGCGATCCCGAGCGGGAGAACCTCGTGGTGATGATTCTGCAGTCGCTCGAGTTCGCGGACCATCCCGCCGATCCGCCGGAGGAGTTCGCCCGCCGCGTGCTCGAGCTCGCCCGCCGCCGCTATCCGCTCGAAGACGCGGAGCTGACGGACGACTTCCAGCTTCGGCTGGGGGAGTCGCGGCTGAACCTCGGCAACTTCTACCGCTCGTTCGTGAAGTCGCCCGAGCGATTCGAGCAGATCGTGCTCCCCGCGCTGACGACGCTCGTCCGCGCGCAGGAGCTCGGCCCGCAGCAGCTCGATCCGCCGTTCGCGGAAGTGGCCGACCGGATCATGCCGATCCTGTATGCGGAGTCGGCGCGGCACGAGGCGTTGGGGGGCTTCCTCGCGGAGCCGTGGGTCGGCGGGCTGACGACGATGTACGTCGTCGACGAGGCCGAGGCCTACTGGTACATCCGCGACGAGCTCCGCGAGCGATGGGGCGTGTCGCGCGAGGAGCTGCACCGCCGGGCGCTGGAGAACCTTGAAACATACTTCGAGCGGCAGCCGATGGAGTTCACTCTCGCGGGTGACGACGACGGGCCGCGGATCCTCGTGCCGAACCGGCCCGACGTGTACAACGCGGCCCGGATGCTCTCCGAACCGTTCCACCGGAAGCTCCGTGAGGTGCTGGGGGGAGAGTTCGCGGTCGGGCTGCCGAATCGCGATTCGTTCGTCGCGTTCAGCCTGAACTCGAGCGACGTGGTCGACCGGCTCCGCGCCCAGATCGCGCGGGACTTCGCCCGCATGGACCACCCGCTGAGCGACCGGCTGCTGCTGGTGAGCGCCGACGGCGTGAGCGAGTTCCTGGACGACTGATGGGGCCGCCGTCGATGAGCGCCGATCGCCGCGTGCCGAGTTTGACTCTTCTGGGAACGGGCACGAGCGTCGGGATTCCGGTGGTCGGTTGCCGCTGCCCGGTCTGCACGTCGGCCGATCCGCGGAACCGGCGGACGCGGACCGGGGTGCTCGTCTCGGCCCCAGGCGGCGACTTCCTGATCGACACGCCCCCCGAGCTGCGGTTGCAGCTCGTCCGCGAGGGGGTCGAGTTGATCCACGCGGCGATCTACACGCACAGCCACGCGGACCACATCTACGGGCTGGACGACCTGCGGATTTTCGGCTTCCGGCTCGGCCGGGCGGTCCCGCTGTACTGCGAGGGGCCGGTCGAGACGATGCTGCGGAAGGCGTTCAGCTACGCCTTCGAGCCGCTCGACGCCGAAGCTCACGACTTCGCGATCCCCAAGCTCCGCTTCGAGCGGATCGGGCTCGATCCGTTCGAACTGCTCGGATTGACGGTGCGCCCCTTGCGGCTGTGGCATGGCAAGCTGCCGGTGCTCGGGTTCCGGATCAACGACGTCGCGTTCTGCACCGATTGCAGCGGCGTCCCCGAAGAGAGTTGGCCGCTGCTGGAAGGCCTCGAGGTGCTCGTGCTCGACGCGCTGCGGGAGAAGCCGCACCCCACGCACTTCAGCATCGGCCAGGCGCTGGAGGTGGTCGAGCGCGTGCGGCCGAAGCGGACGTTCTTCACGCACATCTCGCACCAGCTCGACTACGAGACGACGAACGCCCGCCTGCCGGAGGGGGTGGAGCTGTCGTACGACGGGCTGCGGATCCCGCTGTGAGTCCCCGGCTGTACGGGAGAGGGTGGCGCGGGCCGCGCTCCCCTGCGCTCGCGGGCTGCGCCCGCGAGGCTCCGGGTCGCGGCTAAACGGCTTTGCGTCGGTGTCTCCGGCCGGTAGGATGGAGCCGGCGGGCCGTCGAAGCACCTCGGGGCGGGAGATGATGATGGGTCGTGTTGCGGGCGGGGCGATCCTGCGCGGGCTGTGCGCCGTCGCGCTGGCGGCCGGCTGTTCCGGAGAGACGAGTCGTCCCTCCGGCGAGTCCGTTTCGCAAGGGGCGCCAACCGAGGCGGCTCCGACGGCGGCGCCGGCGGACCGGCGGGCCGCGAAACCGCAAGCGGACGCGGCGGACGCGGTGAATGCCGTGTTCGATGGGTTGCGGAACGACCGGCCGCAGGCGGTGTGGGAGTTTCTGCCGGCGAGCTACCAGCGGGACGTGAACCGGCTCGTCCGCGAGTTCGCGGAGCGGATGGACCCGGTCGTGTGGGACCGGGGCGTGGAGACTGTTCGTCGAGCCGTGCGCCTGCTCGACACGCATCGCGAACTCATCCTGCACACTCCAGCGCTCGCCGGCAACGCGGCGGGAGCGGCCGCGCCGCCCCCCGAGGCGCTGACGGAACTCCGCGCGAAGTGGGGCGGCACGCACGCGCTGCTCGCGCTGCTCGTCGACAGCGAACTGGCCGATCTCGAGCGGTTGAAGGAGTTCGACGGCGGCGAGTTCCTGGCGGGGACCGGGCGGCGGCTGCTGGCGCAGTCCGACGCGCTGTCGGAAGCGCTCGGCATCGAGGCGCTCGACGCGGGAAGGAAGGAAAGACTGGCCGGGGCCGCGGCGGAGCTCGTCTCCTCCTCGGCGGAGGGGGCGATGGTGGCGATCGCCGGTCCGCACGGCGAGATCGAGGAAGTCTCATTCGTGCTGGTCGAGGGGCAGTGGATCCCGCAAGCGCTGCGGGACGCGTGGCCGGAGCGGATCGCCCTCCTCCGCCGGCAGGCCGTCGAAGAGTTCCCCGCGACGGTCGAGCGGAATCGCGAGACGATTCTGCGAAGGTTCGAGACGATTTCCGCAATCCTCGCCCGGCTGGAAGCGGCGCAGTCCACCGCGGAATTCCAGGCGGCGGTGGTCGCGGCGATGCCCGAAGCGGTCGCGATGCTGAAGGAGATCGGCGTGCTTCCCGAGCCGCCGCTTCTCGACGCGCCGGAAGGGGACGAAGTCGTGGTGCTCGTCCGCCCCGCCCCCGATCGCGCGCTCGAGGAAGAGTTGCAAATCCGGCTGAGTGAAGCGAGCGATGACGAGGAGCAGGGAGCGGCGATCCCGGTCCGCACGCCCGAGGGGACGCGGTACGACGTGTCCCCCGTGCGCGACGTCGTCGCATATGCGAAGCGTCTTGACTTCGTCCGCGTCGTGGAAGTCGATCCGCAGCAGCGGCGGATCGTGATCGAGCTGCCCGCCGCCGATCCAGGAGAACCGACGAACCCCGAGCCGGACAAGTCGGGGGATCCTCGCTGACAGCGGCCCACGGTCTTGAGACCTCCTTCCTCCGGGGAGTAGAATCAGGCGGCGGCGTATCCTGACATTGGGAGAAGCCCGTGCGCGCCAAAGTCACCGATGAGGGAGTCGTCATTCCGAGGCGAATGCTTCCGGGTGTCGAGGAAGTCGAGATCCGCAGCGGAGACGGAATGGTTCTCGTTTTCCCGGTGCGCGCGGAGGATCCGATCCTCGGCCTGGGGAATGCGCCGGTGCGCTGTGGCGTCCCCGACGGATCGGTGCACCACGATCGCGATCCGTATGGCACGGCCGATTGATTCGATCTTCGTCCAGGCGCTTCCCATCAATGGCAAACGACATCTCATCGGTCATGTTGCCTTGGCTGGCGCTCGGCGGCGCAGCGATCGGTGGCATGTTCTCATTGTATTTTTGGCGGTGTACAGTCAAGACGCGCCGCGCCGAATGGCTCCATTCCTTGTATTCGAAGTTCTATGAAGAAGGCTTTTACAAGAACACGCGGATCCTTCTCGATTATCGTCCGGCAGCCGATATCGACAAGCTGTATCGCGGGCTTGACGAAGGCTGTTATCCGGAGATTTGTGAGCCCTTGGTCGATTACTTGAATTTCTTCGAATTCATTGCTGGGCTTTGGATGATGGGGCAGTTGAGCCTCTCCGAGGTCCGAATGCTCTTTCAATACTACATCGAACTTCTCGTCGCGCATCCTCCGGTAATCAAATTCATTGACGCTCAGGGTTTCGAAAATCTGCGCGCTCTCATCGATGCGTTGGGAAGTCCACGATGAATTCCATCTCACCACAGTACATCTTCGTGTACGGGACCTTGCGGCGCGACACTCGGCACGAGATGTATCGGCTGCTGGCTCGACACGCGCAATTCATGGGGGATGCCACGTTCCGCGGCCGCCTCTACCTCGTGGACGATTATCCCGGAGCTGTCGCCTCTTCATCGCCGGGAGACCAAGTCCGTGGCGAGGTCTATCTTCTCCTGCATCCCGACGACGTGCTTCCGAAATTGGACGAATACGAGGAATTCGATCCGCAGTCGCCCGAGACGAGTCTCTATCGTCGCGATACGGCCGAAGTCGTCCTCGATGACGGGAGCCGTCTTCTGTCGTGGGTCTATCTCTACAACAAGCCGACGACGGAACTCTCTCGCATCGCGTCCGGCGATTTCCTGAAGGCTGCTTCCAGCCGCTAATATGTCGAACAGGCCGCCATGACCATTGAATACGAACAGACTCCCGAAGACGTCGTCGCGTTCAACCTGTTCCACATGGAGCATTCGCCGGCGGCACGGTGGAACTACCGGAAGGTGCGGCTCATACGGATGGCCTGGTGGTTTGTCGGCGGGAGCGGACTGTGGTGCTTCGCCATCGTGCTTGGATATCAATCGCTCGAAGCAGGCTTGTACGTGATCCCCTTCTACGCCTTGGGCCTGGTCGACCTATTTCTGTATCCACGAGCCTATCGCGGCAGCATCATCAAGTTGGTCAGTGGAATGTGCCGCGAAAGAAACAACCGCGGTCTGTTCGGCACGCAGCAAATCACTCTCTCGGCCGACGGCGTTTCCAACGGCAACGCATTCGAGCGGTCGGCCGCGAGCTGGGATTCGATTGAAGAGGTCGCGGTGTCGTCGGACTATGTCTACATCTATCGGAATGCAATCGACGCGGTCATCATTCCCCGCCGGGCGTTCCCGACCGAAATCGAGTTCGACGGCTTCATCGAGTCCGCGCGCCGGTTTCACGAGCGGGCCGCCCAATCGAGTGTTCGCTGATGTCGCGGAACGATGGCATCCCCTCGCCCACGTTCTTCGCCGGCTGCGCGGTCTGCGCGCTGGTCGCCGGACCGGCGAGAGCACTCGAGGCCGATCGCTTCCCCCCCATTCCCGGCGGGGAGTTCCATCGCGGCAATGCGCCAGGACCGGGCGAAGGCGGATATTACTTCGATCCGTGGCTGTTCGGCGCGGCGGCTGTGCTGCTGGTCGTCTGGATGCGTGCGGTCGGCTGGGCGAACGCGGAAGGCGGCAAGCTGGGCATGCGCGCGAGCGCGTGGAACACGCTGCTCGTCGCCGGGGGACTGGCCGGGTTCCTCGCCCTGCTGACGCGCCCTCCGGCGGCGTGGGGCTTCCTGCTATTGGCGCTGTTCGCCAGCGGACCGTTCGCGCTCTTCCTGCTCGCGCGGAACTCAGCCGTGCCCGCGTCGGGCCGAATCCTCACGCCGCGACATCTCAAGGCCGCCGTCGTCCGCAGGCTCGCGCGGTGGGGGATTCCCGTCGGGCTGTTCGGCGCGGAACACGCGGCGCTCGGCTCGGACATTCGGCTGATCGGCAAGTCCTCGACGGGACGGGACGACGTCGATCGCTCCCGCCAGGTCGAGCATTCGCCGGCGTTCGTCGCGGCGAAGGAGCTCGTGTACGACGCGATTCTCCGCCGCGCGACCGACATCCACCTCGAACCCCGCGAAAACGAGTTGTCGGCCCGCATCCGCATCGACGGCGTGATGTATCCGGTCGGGCCGTTCGACCGCGGCCGCGGCGAGGCGCTCGTCAACATCTTCAAGGTGCTGGGGGGGATGGACATCACCGACAAGCGCCGCGCCCAGGACGGGAGCTTCCGCGTCGAACTCGCCGGACGGTCGATCGACGTGCGGGCCGCGACGCAGGGGACGCGGTTCGGCGAGAAGCTCACCCTCCGCCTGCTCGACCAGGCGCAGACGGTGACGCGGCTGTCGGAACTGGGAATGCGGCAGCAGCTCATGGACGAGGTCGAAGCGATCGTCCGCCGGCCGCACGGGATGCTCCTGTGCTGCGGGCCGACCGGCGCAGGGAAATCGACGACGCTGCACGCGGCGCTCCGCTCTCTCGACGCGCACCAGTCGAACATCATCACCGTCGAGGACCCGGTCGAGTTCAGCATCCCCGACGTCAACCAGATCGAGATCAACACGAAAGCCGGGCAGTCGTTCGCCACGTCGCTGCGGAACATCCTGCGGCAGGATCCCGACGTGCTGATGATCGGCGAGATCCGCGACCGCGAGACCGCGGAGATCGCCTGCCAGGCCGCGAACACCGGTCACATGGTGCTCTCGACCGTCCACGCCAACGACACCTTCACCGCCCTGCATCGGATGCAGGAACTGGGGACCGAGCCGTACGTGGCGGCGACAGCCCTCTCCGCCATCCTCGGGCAACGGCTCGCCCGCCGGTTGTGTCCCGACTGCAAGCGGGCCTACCGCCCCGACGCCGAGACGCTGAAGAAGCACGGCCTCCCGGCGGAAAAGGTGGGCGAGTTCCATCGGCCGCCTGAAGATCCGCAGTCCCAATGTCCCAGGTGCGGGGGGACGGGCTTCTACGGGCGGATCGGGATCTTCGAACTGCTGATCGTGAACGACGCCATCCGCGAGATGATCCGGAACGCGGCGCCGTTGACCGAGATCCGGGCCGAGGCGCGGAAGAACGGCATGCTGTCTCTAAAGGAGGAAGGACTGCGGCACGTCGTCCGCGGCGTCACCTCGCTGGAGGAGATGCTGCGCGTGGTGCAATGAACTCAGTCGGCACATTTTCGGCGCTGTCCGCGATCATGGACGAAAAGGGATTCGACGCAAAGACGCAAAGACGCAAAGTTTCGCAAAGAAGCGCGGACTTTTCGGTCACCCAGTAGTTCCAAGTTCGCGACGGCGCGTCATGCCCGCGCAGGCGGGCATCCAGCGGCGGCGCGGAGGATGGGCTGGATTCCCGCCCCCGCCGTCGCTGGGGGCAGGCACTGCGCGGGAATGACGGAGTGAGTGGAGTTGATAATCGGATCCTTTGCGATCCTTTGCACCTTTGCGTCGAAAACTCTTTGCAAGATTCCTGCTCGAAAGCTCAAATGCCCCTGTTCGACGTGCTGTTGCTGATCGTGCTCGCCGGCGTCGCCTACTGGGTGGCGGGGGAGGGCTTCTGCGGCGCGGCCGCGTCGCTCCTGGCGGCGCTGTTCGCCGGGCTGGCGGCGATGAACTTCTTCGAGCCGCTCGCCGAACTGCTGGAGCAGCGACTGCCTGCCGGGTCGAGGTGGGCGCACGCGGCCGACGTCGTGGCGCTCGTCGGGCTGTTCGTGGCCGGGATCGCCCTGTTCCGCACTCTTGGCGGCCGGGCGGTCCGCGACTCGGTGCACGCCCACCCGTTGATCGAGGAGCTCGGACGCTGGACGTGCGGAGCGGCGACCGGCTACGTCGCGGTGGCGTTCCTGCTCACCGCGCTGCACACCGCGCCGTTGCCCCGCGAGTTCCTGGGCTTCGAGCCGGAGCGGAAGAACCTGTTCGGGATCGCCGCTCCGGACCGGCAGTGGCTGGGGTTCACGCAGTACGTCTCGGAGCACGTGTTTCCGACGGGGATCATGGTCCCGGACGGGCGCGGGGGCGAGGTGCGGGCGAAGCGGATGTTCGACGGGTCGCCGCGGGTCGCTCCCGGCGGAGCGATCGAGTACCGCTCGTCGTTCCCGATGCGGTACGCGCACCGCCGGGCGGTGCTGGAAGACGGGTTGCCGCCCGATGGTCCTCCCGCCGGGGACGATGAGGATCAATGACGCCGAAGGGCGTCGATCAGCTCCTGCTTCGTCATCTTGGAGCGCCCCTCGATCCCGACCTCCTTCGCCTTCTCGTACAGATCGTCCTTGAACCAGTCCTCGTAGGCCGGGGACTTGCCGCCGCGGCGGGCGGAGACCCTGCGGCGATTCTCCCGCCGCGGCCCTTCATCTGCCGCGCGCAAGCTGCTACGCTCGAACCGGCACTCACGTCCGCGTTCATTTCGGCCACAAGGAGTTCATCGTGCAGGCAACCGTCGATAAGGTCGTGCTGATCGACTACACCCTCACCGACGACGAAGGCAACGTGCTCGACAGTTCCGAGGAGGACGGCCCCCTCGCCTATCTCCACGGGGCCGACAACATCATCCCCGGTCTCGAACAGGCCCTCGAAGGCAAGACCGCCGGCGACGAGTTCCGCGTGACTCTCGCCGCCGCCGACGCCTACGGCGACCACGACCCCGAGCTCGTTCAATCGGTCCCCCGCGCGCAGTTCCCGCGCGACATGGATCCGGAGATCGGCGACCAGCTTCAGGCGGAGACCCCCGAAGGCCCGCGGATCGTCACGATCGTGAAGGTCGATCCGGGCGAGATCACGGTCGACGCCAACCACCCGCTCGCCGGCGTGCCGCTCAATTTCGCGGTCAAGATCGTCGAAGTCCGCGACGCGACGCGGGAAGAGCTGGACCACGGCCACGTCCACGGGCCGGGGGGGCATCACCACTGAAGCTTGCAGCGCGGCGAAGCCGCAACCGGAATTCGGTTTTCGACGCAAAGCCGCAAAGAGCGCAAAGGATCGCAAAGAAGAAGAGGAAGAAGCAAGACGTTGAGAACCACGGAGACAACAAGGCACGAAGGAGACGCGCCGTCGGAGCGGCGTTCTCGGGACTTTCGTGCTGCCGTGGCGAACTGATGAAGGCACGATGGAATGGAAATCATCCACTCCAGCCCCTTCGCGCCCTCCGCGTGCTTCTGTTCGACCGACATGTCTGCCGCAGTCGCGCTCCAAACCTCGGCGTCCTCGGCGCTCTCGGTGGTTCAGAGCTTTCGGCTTCGCGGCTCCGAAAGGTTCGAACCGCCGAGGACGCAGAGACTGGGAGTTCGACTGCGGCAGCCAAAGATCTCGAGCCCCTCGAAGCGATCGTTGCTTTCGTGACCGCGACCGATTTCAGCGACGAAAGGCCCGGCGAAGCTGCGAGCGATCGGTCAAGCGGTTGTGAAAGAATGTAGGGTGGGCTGTGCCCACTGGGATGTGGAAAGGGTCTCTGTACCAGTTTGGTGGGCACTGCCCATCCTGCTGGTCCGTCTATCGAGAAATGGTGGGCGGACTTGGCGTGCCGATTCGCCCCCGGAGGGGGCGGGGAGTGTAGCCACGGGTGGAGCGACGACCGCGCAG
>JBBDNU010000064.1:0-32737 GCA_040877365.1 Planctomycetales bacterium | reverse complement strand
GTCGTCCGCGCCGCCGCTGGATGCCCGCCTTCGCGGGCATGACGCGCCGTCGCGACCTTGGAAGGAATGAGTGAAGGAATCGCCGAATTCCGTGGCGCTCCGCCGTGGTGCACGCTGCCAACGTGCATGCGAAGCTCAAGCTGGCAGCTTGAGCCACGATCGCGTCACGAGCTCTCAGTCATCCGGCTCATCACGTGGTTCATTTTCGTGTGTTTCGTGACTTTCGTGGTTTCATTTCGATCCGCCCGCGCAGCCGCCGGCCGAGTTCGGCGATTCGGTTCGCGCATTCCGCGCGAACTTCGTCCAGTCCCTTCGGCGTGACGTTGCCGCCGCGGCAATACGCGAGCACCAACTCCTCGGCGGCCATCAGCTCGCGGCAGGCGTCGGGGATTTCGGAGGCGATCGCGCGCGGGACCGTCGTCACGCCGTTGCGGTCGCCGTGCAGCAGGTCGCCATTGTAGACGCAGACTCCCCCCACCGTCACCGGCACGCCGACTTGCAGGATGTGACAGTAGCCGTGGGCGCAGGTCGTCCCCGCCGTGAACACGGGAAACCCGATCGCCTCGACCTGGTCGAGGTCGCGCCCCGTGCCCGAGGTGATCAGCCCCTTCGCGCCGAAGGCTTGATACGTCGTGCACATCACTTCGCCGAAGGTGGCGGCCGCCGTCGGCCGGTCGAGATCCTGAAACACGACGACCGGCGGCCCGGGCAGCTCGGCGAACCGCTCGACTTGTTTCGTCAGACCGGCGTACACGTCCCCCTCCGCCGGCGGGGCGAGGCTGCGGAAGGTCGAGGTCAGGGCGTAGCCCACCATCGGCGGCATCTGCGGAAAACAGGCCCGGATCGTCTCGTTCATGTATCCCGCGCTGCGGGGCCGCACATCGAACAATTCGATCACATTGCACACGGTGGGCGTGTCGAATTTCGCCAGGTCGGCGAGAATCTGCGGCGAGAGTTCGGCGGAGGAGCGCATCGGGAAACTCGCTGTCGGCGAAACGGAGAGTGCAGCGCGACGGGAGGCGGCCGCGAATCGCCGGAATATAGCGGAACCCGCCCCACCGCGCGAAGGGGGGAGCGCGGGCGATCGCAGGAACGCGGCGCGCCGAAGCCGGAGTTGCCGCGGATTGACCTGAACCCGCGTGCCGAATACAATCCTCCTCGTTGCGGCGAAGGGGCCCGAATCGATCGGGCGTCGCCGTTGAGTCGCTTGTTTCGAGGAATCGGACGGAATGGCTGAAGGCACGATCAAGAAGTTGACGGACAAGGGGTTTGGATTCATCGACACGGGGAACGGCAAAGACCTGTTCTTCCATGTGTCGAGCCTCGCGGAGGTCGCCTACGAAGACCTCCACGAGGGGCAGGCGGTCACGTTCAACGAGGGACACGGGCCGAAAGGACCGCGGGCCGAGAACGTCCGCCCGCGCTGACGGAACCACGCCGAACCACGCGCAGGAAGCCGGCGAGGAGACCACCTCGCCGGCTTCTTTCAGTGATGTGAACCAAGTCGGCTCCCATCCCGCCATGCGTCATGCGAGCCGCAGCGCCGCGAGCCGTTCCGGCGGGACCCAGCCTTCCGCGCTCCAGCCGCGGGCGAGGTTATAGGCGCGGATCAACGCGCGGAGACGGGGCTCGTCGAGCGTCGCACCGGCGCTCGCGCCTTCGGCGAGCGATTCGGAGAGGAACCGCTTGGGCAGCGTGTCCTCCGCGGGGTCCCAGCCGGCGCGGATGTTGTACCACTTGCGGGCCGTCACGATCCGCTCCGCCGTCTCGCGCAGCTCCTCCGGCGTCGCCTCCCAGCCGGTGACGAGCCCGAGCATCTCGGCCATCGCCGCCAGCTTGTCGTCGAACACGCCGCGGAGAAACTTGCACAGGATCAGCGAGTCCATCAGCGCCGCCTCGTTTTCAGTGCGGATCGCGTGCGGGATGGCCGTCTCGTCGATCGCCAGCCGATCGACCGATTCCGAGAAATCGACCTGGTACGCGCCCGAGCGGTTGTGATCGGCCCCGCGCGTATTGACCGCGAAGCCGAGCGCCATCGTCTGCAAGGCCCGCGGCTCGTAACCGGGGATCTCGAGCCCTTTGACGTGCGGGGCGAAGCCCTCCGCCCCGCGGCCGATCTCGCGGGCCGCGGCCCGCGTGCCGAGGCTGAGCAGCGCGCCGATCCCGCGGCGCGTGCCGATGTCGTTCAAGGTTTCGAGCAGAGCGGCCCCGTTTCCGAAGCGCAGCCCGGGCGCGTCGATCAGGCCGCGTTCGGCGCATTCCATCGCGAAGGCGATCGTCGCGCCCGCGCTGATCGTGTCCATGCCCCATTCGTCGCAGCGGTGCGAGGCTTCCAGCACGACATCCGGATCGGCGACGCCGCACAGTGGGCCGAACGCGAACAGGTTCTCGTACTCCATCCGCACTCCGCCGTCGCGGCCGGGAAGTCCGTAGATGTGCTCGCAGCCGATCGTACACGCCGCGCACGACTCGCGGGCCTTCTCGTGCGTGGCGGCGAGCGTTTCCGGGGCGAGGGCGACGGCGCCCTCGAACGTGCCGGCGGTGAAGTTCCGCGTGGGAAGCGTGCCGAGCCGGTTGAACGCCAGCAGGTTCGCCATCGTCCCCAGCTCGCGATATTTGGCGGTCGCGGGGCCGAACGACTTCCTCGACAGGTCGCGGCTGTACGCGAGCAGTCGTTCGGGATGGGCGTATCCCGTGAGTCTGTCCCCGCGCACCGCGATCGCCTTGAGTTGCTTTGCGCCGAGCACCGCCCCGGTCCCGCCGCGTCCCGCGTGTCGGCCGTCGTGCGAGACGGTGGCGAACCGCACGCCCTTCTCGCCCGCCGGCCCGATCATCGCGCAGCGAAACTGCGGGCCGAGCCGGTCGCGCAACAGCGTCTGCGATTCGGAAAGCGTTCGGCCCCAGATGCCCGCGGCGCTCTCGAACCGCACGCCGTCCGGCTCGATCACGAGGATCGTCGGCGCGTCCGCGCGGCCGGTAATGACGAGCGCGTCGTAGCCGGTCTTCTTGCCGGCGATGGCGAAACCGGAGGAAGCGAGCGAGTCGTTGAGCCGCCCGGTGAGCGGCGACTTGGCGACGACGGCGAACTTGGCGGAGGTCGTCAGCGGGCTGCCGACGAGCGGACTGAAGACGAACGCGATCGGCGCCTCGGGGGCGAGCGGATCGACCTCCGGCGACGACTCCTGGAGCAGAATCCACGTCCCCAGCCCGGTCCCACCGATGAACCGTCGCGACACGTCCAGCGGGATCGGCACCGCCTCCGCGCTGCGCGCGGTCAGGTCGATCCGCAGATAGCGGCCGTGACAGCCGGGGATGGGAGGGGTCATCGGCAGTGACGTCGAAGCGGAGAGCGTGGAAGCTGCCTTCCATTGTAGTCGACGGGCACGAAGCGGGAACCGCTGCCGCGAGGCGAAATGCCGGTCGCAGGGGTATCATGTGAGATATCCGTACCAGAATGCTTCGGAGTCAACACGACCGTCCCGAATGATTCGAAACCGCGGAGTACGCGGAGAACGCAGAGGGCGGTGCCTCGGCCTCCGTTAGAGTTCGGCTGAGTGATCCGTGCAGCAATCGACAACGGGCACGACGAGCGATTGACAGGACACCGACCACCATGCGGATCGCCTTTTTCAACGCCAAGCCCTATGAACGCGCGTTCTTCGACCGGGCGAACGCCGCCGCGGGGCACGAGCTGCACTACCTCGAGCCGCGGCTGGCGGAGGAGACCGCCCCGCTGGCGGAGGGCTATCCCGCCGTCTGCGCCTTCGTGAACGATTCGCTGTCCGCGGCGGTGCTCGAAGTCCTCGCCGCCGGCGGCACGCAGCTCGTCGCCCTCCGCTCGGCGGGGTTCAACAACGTGGATCTCCCGGCGGCGGAGCGGTTGGAAATGACCGTCGTCCGCGTGCCCGCCTATTCTCCCTATGCCGTCGCGGAGCACGCCGTCGGGCTGATCCTCACGCTGAACCGGAAGATCCACCGCGCCCACAACCGCGTCCGCGAAAGCAATTTCTCCCTGGATGGCCTGTTGGGGTTCGATCTGCACGGCCGCACGGTAGGCGTCGTCGGCACCGGGAAGATCGGCGAAATCTTCGCCCGGATCATGCATGGGTTCGGCTGCCGGCTGCTCGGATTCGATCCGCGCGAGAATCCCGATTGCGTCGCGCTGGGAATGCGCTACGTCCCGCTCGAGGCGCTGCTCGCCGAGTCGGACGTCGTCAGCCTGCACTGCCCGCTCACGCCGGCGACGCGGCACCTCATCGACGACGCGGCGGTCGCCCGCATGAAGCCGCGGGCGATGCTCATCAACACCAGCCGCGGCGCGGTGATCGACACGCAGGCGGTGATCCGCGGGTTGAAGAGCGGCCGGATCGGCTATCTGGGCCTCGACGTCTATGAAGAAGAGGAGGCGGTCTTCTTCCGCGACCTGTCGGACCAGGTGATTCAGGACGACCAGCTCGCGCGGCTGATGACGTTCCCGAACGTGATCATCACCGGCCACCAGGCGTTCTTCACCGAGGAAGCGCTCGCCAACATCGCCGCGACCACGCTCGCCAATGTCGACGAGTTCGAGCGGACGGGAAGCTGCGGCAACGCGGTCTCGACGGCCCGCGTCGCGTCGTGACCGGGCTAGCCGGGATCATGCAGAAGCAACCACGAAACACACGAACGACACGAAAGAATTCGCTGGGAATCGTTTGCATCATCGGTAGTCCGTACCCCGCAGGGGTACAACAACAAAGCCGCTGGGCTTTGTTGTGAAACCCCTTCGGGGTACACGACTCGTTCCCGGCAGGCATGATGGCGAATGCCTGGGACTACGGATCATCGTCCAAAGCCGGCAAGCTGCCTGCTTGCCCCATGGGTTCGGACGCGGGCGGCGTCGGCCACGATCAACGGGAGCTATTGGGAGCGCCGCACCTGCACGCGGACTTCCGGGAGCCGCACCGTGCGGAGGGTTTGCTCGACTTGGCGGCGCACCTCGGGTGGGAGCCGGTCGAGCTCGTCCGCGAGCTGCTCGTGCTGAAGCAGGCGGTCGACGTTCAACGGACGATCGGCTTCCAGGTCCTGCTCGACTTCGAGCATCCGCGTCACGCCCCCTTCGCCCGGATGGCTGAGCTGCACGCGGACGTTGCGCCGCGTTCCGCGCAGTCCCGGTTGCAGCCGGAAGCGGACGCCCGGCTTGCGCTCCTGCTCGCGGGCGGCCTCGTCGAGACTGCGGGCGATGTCGTCGCGAAGCGCGGGAGGGAGATTCTGCGACTGGTCGACGATCTCGGCGGCGGTCCCCGAGCGGCGCAGCGATCGACGTTCTCCCGCGGGAGTTGCATACTCCAGATCGAGCTCGAACCGCTTCCCATCCGAGGTGACGACCCGCAGGCTCCGCTCGCGCCATTCGGGCGCGGCGGCGTCTCCATCATCGTCCACCCGACGCGGGGCCTCGGCCGCAGCCCGCGCCCCCGCGGCGGCGTTCGCCAGCTTCCGCGAGTCGAACCGATATGCCGTTGGGCCCGTCGGTTCCCCTGCAGATGCTTCATCGCCCAACGCCGTGACGTGCAGCCGCAGGCACGCAAGAACGACCACGGCGAGCATGATGCCCCGCGAGGGGCGACGCCGGCGCGGCACGCAGGTTCGACGCGCAGGCGCAAGGAAACAGCGGGACGCCAACGCGAGCCGTCGGGCGTCCGTGAATGGGACGGAATCGCGCGCATCGCCTTCCGGCCTTGCGCTGCTTGGCGTCTTCGCGTCTGGGCGTCGAAATCGCTGCACGTCGCCTACTCGTCATCCTCGATCGGGATGATCTCGATCGACAGTTCGGGGACCTCGAACTCGACTCGCGTGCCGGTTTGCGCATCGAACACCGAGACGTTCGTAGTCCGCAGGTCGGTCCGCTGCTCGACCGGGCCGCGGGACGTCTGGAACGTGGTGCGATCGACCGGCTGCGACCGCTCTTCGACCCGCTCGACGACGAATTCGCCGTCCGCCACAAGCTTCTCCGCCGCCGCGATCGGCGACGCGGCTTCGCGCGGGATCCCGGAACGGGACTCGACCATCGTCCCGCCGTCCCGCCGGCTGTCGCGGGATGATGTGCCGACCGTCAGCACGACCGCCATCGCCAGACAGACCGCGGCCACGACGAGTCCCGCCGCGGCGCCGGGTGTTCGCTTGACGGACACGGGACGGGCGGACGCGGGCGCGACCGCAGCGGCCGGCCGAGGCGCCGCGAAGGCCGGGCGGGAGATTGCCGTCCGTGGCCGAAACGCTGGCTGCGGCTGCCGCAGCTCGACCGGCATTTCCTGCCGGAAGAATTCACCCAGGAGCGCGTCGAGCCGCTCGTCGCTCCAATCGGTTCGCTCATTCGAGGGATTCATGTCCCACTCCCATCTCGTGCAGTCGGTCGGCCAGCCGCCGCCGGGCCCGCGAAAGCCGCATGTCGATGGCGGCGGAGGTCGTGTTCAAGGCTTGTGCCATGCGGTGGGAGGACCAGCCGAGAGCGTACCGCAACACGAGCACCTCGCGGTCCTCTTCTTTCGAGTCGGAGAGGGCCGAACGGACCTGTCCGTGAAGTTCCTGGCGCTCGAGGGCCGACTCGGCCGATTCCCGGCGGTCGGCGAGCCGGTCGAGGTGTTGGGAGGGCTTCGCCGCCACGCGCTGGCGGCGGGCGACGTCGCGGAGCCAGTTCCGTCCGACGTGCAACAGCCAGGCCCGCAGGTCGCGAATGGGCGTGCCGTTCTGCTCGTGCAGGCGGGCGAAGGCCTCCTGCAGGGCGTCGTAAGCTCGTTCGGCGTTGGAACATTGGGCGTAGAACAGGGCCCACAGCTCGCGTCCCTGATCCTGGTAGACCGTCTCGATTTCCGCCGACCACGCCGTGGTCCGCTCGTCCGACATGCCGGGCCGGTTTCTCTGAAGTCCACGCGGGGCGAGCCTCGCCTGGCCCGGGGGTCGCCGGACCACGAGCCTCGTGGGGGCGGCACTTCCTCCCCCCGCCACCACCATAGACGCCCGACGGGGATTTTCCTAACGGAAAAGCCTGCGGCGGGCAATATGTGGCAATCCGTCCCACTCCCGTGGGGCAGACATCCTTGTCTGCCTGGTTGTCCGAGTCAGCCAGTGAGCCGGCGGCAGGCTGGAAAGCCTGCCCCACGATGGCGGACGGATTGGCAATCCGTCCTACGAAGGAGGGAACCCCCGCGTCGGCCCATCGGAATCGGCGTCGCACCGCCGCTTGCGAACGACCGCCGCCCGATTCATCATGGCGCAGAACAACAAGACGCCCCACGGAAACCGCCGATGAGCCTTCGCCTCGATCGCATTCACGCCCGCATCGCTCCGCTCCGCACGGCGTTGCTCGAGCATTCGATCTACGCGCGGATCAACAGCCTCGAATCTATACACGTGTTCATGCGGCACCACGTGTTCGCGGTCTGGGACTTCATGTCTCTGCTCAAAACCCTGCAGCGGAGGCTCTGCTGCGTGAACGTCCCGTGGCTCCCTCCGGCGGACCGTGCGGCGTGCCGCCTCGTCAACGAGATCGTGCTGGCCGAAGAAAGCGACGAGGATGGCGGAGGGGGGTTCGCCAGCCATTTCGACCTCTACCGCCGGGCGATGCGGCGGTGCGGGGCCGACACGCAGCCGATCGACCGCGTTCTCGGCGCCCTGCGCGAAGGCAAGGCCATTCGCGCGGCGCTTGCGGAAGCGAATGCCGGCGCTGCAGTCCGACGATTCGTCGAGCACACGTTCGACGTGATCGACCGAGGCGACCCGTGCGCCGTTGCGGCGGCGTTTGCGTTCGGCCGGGAGGATCTGCTGCCCGACGTGTTCCAGCGGATCGTCGACGAACTGAACGTGGAGGCGACCGTCGGCCTGAACGACTTCCGGCATTACCTGCACCGCCACATCGAACTGGACGGCGGCGCGCATGGCCCGATGGCCGAAGCGTTGATCGAGGGCCTGTGCGGCACGGACCGGTCGAAGTGGCGCGTCGCCGAGGATGCCGCCGCCCAGGCGCTCGAAGCCCGGATCTCCCTGTGGGACGGCGTCTCCGCGCTGGTGGAGTGCCGGCCCGGGCCGGAAGCCCGCGCGGGATGAGCGGGCGGCCGCCACGCGCCGCGATTTTCCTCACGCCTTGAACTTCGGAATGGGACATCTTCCTGGCCGAAGCGCGCGAGGGAGAACGGCCGCAACGGCCGGCGATCTCCTGAACCGAAGCCTCAGGGGTATTCTCCCTTGCTTGCGCTGCGGGCTGGTATACTGACTGGCGTGGACCAGGGAGTCGCAAGGGACGGCATCATGGCACCGCAATCCCCCCACGATCGCTGCTATCTCGGAATCGACCTGGGCGGGACCAACGTCAAGGTCGGCGTGGTGAACGACGAGGGGCGGCCGCTCGCCCGACGCAAGCGCCCCACCGATTCCCAACGAGGCCCCGAGGCGGGCGTCGCGAACATCTGCCGCTGCGCCGATGAGGCGATCGCCCGGAGCGGCGTCCCCCCCGAAGCGATTCGCGCGATCGGCGTGGCGACCCCCGGCACAATGGACATCCCGGCCGGCATGCTGCTCCATCCGCACAATCTTCCCGGATGGGACGACGTCCCCATCCGCGACCTGATCGGCGCCCATTTCGGCAAACCCGCCTTCCTCCAGAACGACGCCAACGCCGCCGCCTATGGCGAATACTGGGTCGGCGCCGGCCGCAAGTCGAATTCGATGGTGATGTGGACGCTCGGGACGGGCATCGGCTGCGGGATCATCATCGGCGACTTGATCGTCGAAGGCGAGCACTCCTGCGGCAGCGAGTGCGGGCACGTCATCATCGAGATGGACAACGGCCGATACTGCGACACCGGCCAGTACGGCACGCTGGAAGCCTACACCGGGGCGAAGTATCTCGTGCAGCGGGCCCACGAAGCGCTCGAAACGGGCCGCGAATCGACCCTGAACGCGCAGCTTGCCGCCGGGGTCGAGCTGACGCCGCTCATCATCTCGCAGGCGGCCGGGGCGGGGGACGCGCTCGCCGATGAATTGATCATGGAATCGGCCCGCTACATGGGCATCGGCACGACGACCGTGATGCACACGATCGACCCGGACCATGTCCTGATCGGCGGGGCGATGACCTTCGGGCGGAACGATACGGAACTCGGCCGCCGGTTCATCGAGCGAATCCGCGAAGAGGTCCGCCGCCGGGCCTTCCCGATTCCGGCGGCGAAGACGGTGATCGACTACGCGCAGCTCGGCGAAGAGGCCGGCTACATCGGAGCGGCAGGTTGGGCCCGCCGCAAGTGCGGCGAAGGCCGGACCAAATGCTGACGCGGATCACTCGCGCCGGGTGTCGTCTGGTTAGCCGCGACCCGGAGCCGAGCGGCGCAGCCGCGAGCGGAGGGGAGCGCGCGAGCGGCTGCGAAACGCGCTCGGCGATGCCGGGGGATCCCCGAAGGGGGGACCGGAATCCATCGGGCGCAATTGCGGGATCTTCAGGGATCTCCCGATCCTCCGCCCCGGAAAGCGCCGCAAACCGTCTTCCGGCGGCCGGTTTCGCGCGCCGCCTCGGCCCGTCGCCGCAGTAAGATCGGGGCACGATTCGGGAATCGTCGGGCCGCTTCGGCCTCGCGCGTCGACTTTCTCGGAAGGAGCGCATCCATGAAGAGCAAGTTCGAGAACCTGTCGGTGGTGGTCATCACGTTGGCAGCCGTTTTCATCGGAATGGGAATGGTCCTGGGGCAGACGGAGCGGGCGGCGCCCGAGCTCCGCCGGGAGCGGAACGTCGCCGGCGCGCCGACCGAAGTCCACCGCCCCGGCGCCAAGTTCGAGGAGCAACCCGACAGCGACCTGTTCATCCCCGTCGTCACCGGCAAGACGTTCGACGAGCTCTACGAGGCCGACGTCGCCGAGCGCGACAAGTTCATCCAGCGGCACCAAGAGCTGCTCGACAACCGCTACGATCTCGCCAACAACCCGTCGAACGTGATGATGTCCGGCGGGCGGCGCGCGGTGCAGCAGGGGGTCCGCGTGAAGCTGCACGGGAACGTCACCTGGGACCAACTCGCGCAGATGACGCCCGCCGAGATCAAGCAGCGGGACCTGTTCCCGATGGGCTTCCGCCCGCTGCCGCACGCGAAGCACCCGACGGGCGGCATGGTCTTTCCCGACAACCAGATCAATGCGATTCTCAAGGCCGAGCACCGCGACCTGGAACGGTTCGACACGAAGTTCGACCTTCCCGACCACCTCACTCCCGAGTTCCCGCCGCCGCTGTTCCTCATCAGCCGCCCCGACCTGGGGGACGTCTCGCAGGGGCAGGTGCTGACGATCAAAAACTACTACGCGATCCTCAAAGGAAAAGTCACGCCGGTGCAGATGGAAGGGATGCGGCTGCTCCTCACGCCGTTCCCCCAGCAGCAGTTCAACCAGACCGAGGACCGCAAGGTGAAAGAGCCGTCGCTGGGCGTGACCTGCCTCGATTGCCATACCAACGGCCATACGAACGCCACGTTCCATCTCAATCCGGACACGCGGCCGCAGTCGCACCGTTTCCGGATCGAGACGGTCAGCCTGCGGGGGATGTTCAACCAGCAGATCCACGGCTCGAAGCGGTCGCTCCGCTCGGTCGAGGACTTCACCGAGTTCGAGCAGCGGACGGCGTACTTCGACGGCGACCACGTGACGGCGGCCAAGAAGGGAGTCCACCTGCCCGAGCGCTCGGCCCAGGTGGCGATGATGGCCCAGATGCAGAACATGTTCGACTTCCCGCCGGCGCCCAAGTTGAACGAACTGGGCAAGCTGGACCCCGAAAAGGCGAGCGAACAGGAGCTGCGGGGACAGGAGCTGTTCTTCGGCAAGGCGAAGTGCGCCGAGTGCCATCCCGCCCCGTTCTACCTCGACGACAAGATGCACGACCTGAAGGTCGGCCGGTTCTATGAGGCGACCATGATCAGCGGCCAGAAGAACATCACCGACGGACCGATCAAGACCTTCACGCTGCGGGGCATCAAGGACTCGCCCCCCTTCCTGCACGACGGCCGGCTGCTGACGCTCGAGGACAACGTCGAGTTCTTCAACGTCGTCCTGCAGTTGAAGCTGAACCAGCAGGAGAAGGCCGACCTGCTGGCGTTCCTGCGGTGCCTGTAGATCCCAGTCTACCGCACCGGACCGGACCTGCGAGCGGAATGGTGGGATGTTCCTGCGGAGCTTCGATCGGGTCGCTTGTTCGCCCGCGCGGCGATGGCGTCTCGGGCGCGATCGGACTAGAATGCCGCAGTGCCGTTGCGTGCATGCGCATCGGATGTTGACCACCCGCCGACCGAGACGATCGACCATGCCAGCCTGGCCCGGAGGTCCCTGCCCCGAGTGCGGGGACTACATGCCGGAGAAGCTCATCCACTGCCAGACGTGCCGGGCGCTGCTCAACCCCGACCTGGCGCCGGAGCGCGCCCCGGTGCCGGAGTTCGCGCCCCTCCCCGAACTGGAGATCATGGTCGACGCGGCGGCCGCCGGCTACTTCGTCGCCTGTCCCGCCTGCGAGCACGAGCTGCGGATCCGGCGGAAGTTCCGGGGGATGCGGCTGCAGTGCAAGTTCTGCAGCGCGACCTTCCAACTCGATCCGTCGGCCGCCGAGAGCCGGAACATCGCGTTGTTCGTCGACTGCCCGCACTGCCGGCGCGAGCTCCGCGCCGCGTGGAAGTACCTGAACACGAAGGTCGTCTGCAAACATTGCCGTGGGCAGATCCACCTGGTCGACGAGGAGCCGGCGCCCGAATGAAGCGGACGGGTGGCAGGGAGGTTGTCGTGCTCGCCGGGCCGGCCGCTGTACTTCGCCGGCAGCGCCTCGCCGTAAGGCACGGCGGCGGTGACGAACACGCGGTCCCCCCAGACGATCGGCGTCGAATGCCCCAGCCCCGGCAACGCGACCTTCCAGCCTGACGCTCGCGGGCGAACCGACCGCGAAAAGTACGTCCCGCCCGCCGGGCGGGACGTGGATGAACCAACGAGCCCGCAATGCGCGCTTCAGGTTCCGCCGGGCCGGCGGAACCTACCTGGCGGGCCGGTCGATCTCCGGTTCGCACGCATTCGGTCCGGGTGAACGAGCCGGCCGCAACCTGAAATGAAAGTCGATCGCAAGGCCGTCTCATCGCTGCGCGACCCCGACGCTTCAATGGCATCGGCGCCACCCGCGGGCTTCGCCCCGGAGGGGCGGGGGATCGTAGCCACGGGTGAAGCGCGGCCCGCGCAGCGGGCCAAGCGGAACCCGTGGAACGAAATGATTTTGAATTCGGCTTCGTCCCGGAGGGGCGAGGGAGGTTCCATTCTCTTCTCGACCGACGCCATCGCCCCGTCGGCCGAAATTCCTTCGCCCCTGCCGGGGCAAGCATCGACCGGGACGCCTTCAACCCACGGGTTCCGCGACGCTCCGCGTTGCTCCACCCGTGGCTACATTCCGGCGACCCCTCCGGGGTCGAACGCGAACGGACGGCCGAGACTGGAGCGAACCGAAGTCCCGGTCGGCCCACCGCTCCCGAGGTTCGTCCCGGATATGCCCATGGCCATCAGCGATGGAGGCCTTGCCGGCGATTTAGCGGGACGTCGCCAAGCCTCCAGTCCGGCCTGCAAAGCCGGTCCTACCTCGCTAGCCAAGCCGGCTGCTAGCCGCATTCTATTCATACAGTCGTTCGCTCTTCAGCCCAAGCTGCTTTTGTTGCTCGTAGTACGAGTCGTTCGGATCGAGTGGGAGGTGCCGATAGATCGTCGCTCGATGTTCGCTGAACCGCAGATCGCTGTCGCACAGATGGCATTTCCCACGATAAGCCTCGGGAACCTCGGAGTCCCTCCCGAGTTGATACAGACAATAGAATGGCCACAAGAACGTGTTATGGACCGTCATATACACGCCGATGCGGCGTTGCTCACTGAGATAGATCGGGAGTGGCAACCTGATCTCGCCGCATTCAAAGGCCATTTGACCGGAAGAGTGCATAAACCCTACAATCGCTTCCGGGAAACTCACTCCCTTTGGATTGATCGGCACGTGGTCCACTACCGGCCACTCGATCCCAATCACACCGTCATCCACGAATGCACCCGGAATCAAGACCGCCGAAGCCGTGTATTCCGGCGTCGTTGCAGGCTCATCGTACATTTCGACCAACAGGGACTTTCCCAACCCCGGGAGCGGAGAATCGGCCGGGAACAGCCTTCGCCGGGTCGCTGCGTAGATATCGAGCATGACCCGCCCGCAGAGGTATGTCCCGTCCGGCAGAGGTACGGCGAACACGTCGCCCTTCGCGATTTTCTTCTTCTTACCCATGAGGCCTCCTCTCACATCTGCAAGGGCTGGGGTGATCGCGCCGCTTGGGGATCGACGTCGATTGCGCGAATTCAGTGTTCGACTTCACCGGCCCGACAAGGCGCGCCAGCCACTCCGCCGCGGTAACGCAGCCCCCTCACCCTGACCCTCTCCCCCGCAAAGCCGGGGGAGAGGGGGACTCGGCGATCACTCGGACTTCGCAAAGCCTCCAGTCCCGGCTACCACTTCATTCCGGAAGATCGCGTCGCGTTCTTCCGGCGGCAGCCAGGCGGATTGGAGGCGGCGGGGGGGGCCGATGTCTTTGAACAACAGGTCTCCCATTCCCAGCAGGCGCTCCGCGCCCGATTCCCCCAGCAGCATCCGCGACTCGAT
This sequence comes from Planctomycetales bacterium, assembly GCA_040877365.1. Classification (GTDB taxonomy): domain Bacteria; phylum Planctomycetota; class Planctomycetia; order Planctomycetales; family Planctomycetaceae; genus JBBDNT01. The sequence goes on along the minus strand of JBBDNU010000064.1, from coordinate 19,071 downwards.
CGCGCTTTGCATCTTCAGCGCCACGCGGGCGGGAATGTTCGCGTCGAGCGCGCCTTTGACGACGTCGCGGCTCGGCTGTTGCGTGGCGAGAACGAGGTGGATCCCCGCCGCCCGCGCCTTCGCCCCCAGCCGGCAGATCTGCTCCTCGAGCGCCTTCCGCTCGTCGCGGCCGCGGCCGAGCAGGTCGGCGTACTCGTCGCAGACGCAGACGATCCGCGGGAGCGGCGCGCCGTTTTGCGCGACGTGCTGGGCGAGCGTGTCGGCCCCGTCGAGCCGGGCGTAGCGGGCATCCATTTCCTCAGCCAGCTCGCGGAGCACCTCGGAGACCGGCCGCTCGTCGGGATAGACGATGGGCCGCAGGAGGAACGGCGACTCGCGGAGCGCGTGGAACGCGTTCCGCTTGGGGTCGATCAACAGGAGGCGAAGCGTGTCCGGGGTGTTCGCGGCGAGCAGGCCGGCCACCGCGACCCGCAGCCATTCGCTCTTGCCGCTGCCGGTCGTCCCCGCCGCGAGGACGTGGGCGTGTTCGGTGCGGGAGAGATCGGCGAACTGCAGGCGGCCGTCGAGATCGACCCCGAGCGGGACGCGGGCTGAGCCGTGCAGGGGATCGCCGGCGGCGAGCTGGTCGCGGATCGCGGCGAAGGAGATGAACTGCCGGTCGGGGCGCTGCACGTCGATCACCACCTGCCCGTGCTCGGCGAGGTCGATGAGCGGGGCCGCTTCGAGTTCGAGCCGCATCCGCACTTCGGCGGCCCGCGCCTTGACCGCGGCGAGCTTGACGCCGCGGCCGAGCCGGACCGGGTAGCGGAGGAAGGTAGGCCCGACGATCGGCGGGCCGTCCTGCTCGACCGTGGCGCCGTACTCGCGGAAGGTCTCGATCAGCCGGCGGCCCTGCTCGACCTGGACGCGTGATGCAGGGGACGAGAGCGGCGAAACCGCAAGCGGCGCGCGGTGGGCGTCAGCCCCCCGGTGCGTTGCGCGCGCGGGCCGCCCTTCATCGCGGGAACCCGGCAGCACGCCCGCGAGGCGGCCGATCAGCTCGACGAGCCGCTCTTGCGCCGCGGCCAGTTCCGCCGCCGCGAACAGGCGCTCCTGCCGTTGCGGGGCGAAGCCGACGACGGCGAGCGCGCCGTCACCCCTCCCTTCGACCCTCCCCCTGCCCCCTCCCTGGAAGGGAGGGGAGTTCGAATGGTTCCCTTCGACCCTCCCGCTGCCCTCTCCGTGGGAGGGAGGGGAGTTCGACGCGGCGAGCATGCGGTGATAGAGGCAGGCCTGCGCGAGGTCGGCCTCGGGCGCGGTCCGACCGAGCTTGAGCTCGACGACGCACCAGTGACTCCGCCCCGGGATGCGGAGCACGGCGTCGGCGACGCCGACCAGCCGCACCGCGTCGCTCCAGCCCGGCTCGCGATGTTCCCAGGCGAGGTCTTGTTCGGCGGCGAGCCAGTCGCCGAGGTCGGGGAGCATTCGCCGGCGGCCCGGCCGGTCTCCGGCGATCGTCCAGAGCAACTCGCCGAGCCAGCGGCAGGCTTCGTCCACCGCCGTCCAGAACGCGAGCACCTCGCGTCCCATCTCGTGGAGAGCGGCCTGATTCGCGGTGAGCCGCGGGCCGACCAGATGTCGCCACGCATGATGCCGCAGGTCCGCCTGCCAGGACGCGAGGTCGGGTTCCGACTCGGCGAGCGCGGCGCGGGCGTTGCGGCGGTCGTCGCCGCCGATCAGCCCGGCGACGGCCTCGTGGAACATCCGCCCGAGGAGCGCGGTGGAACGCTCGCCGTCGCCGGCGGCGTCGCCGAATCCCGCGGCGCGGTACAGCTCGCGGCGGACCTGGCTGACTTGCAGGGTGACGGGCATCGGCGGCGTCCTCCGGCTGGACCGCAGGGTGGGCTGGACGGTAGCTGAATTCGCAAGAATTCAGACGGTTCAGGCTGAATTCTTGCGAATTCAGCTACGCAGATTCATCGCTCTGGAGATCGCTGCCGCTGCGGGCTGGTGTGGCCGATTCGACGCGCTCGAACACCACGGCGGGGGGGCCGGCGAGCAGGACGAATTGGTGCGGACGCGTGCGCACGGCGGCCTCGAGGGACGCTGGATCGCAGCCGAACCGCGCCGCGGCCTCGTCGATCGTCGTCAGGTGCTGTTCGGAGAGCAGTTCGGTCAGCCGCTCGAGGCGCCCGTCCGCTGCGCCCGGGCCGTCACCGTCGAATTCGCCGGGGCGCGGACAGGCGGTGACGGTTTCGGCGAGTTCCCGCAGGGTGCTGGGCAGGTGGGCGGCGAGCCAGTCGCGCACGGTCTGCGGGGGGACGGTCTCCCCGGCGGCGGTGAGGTCGCCGGATTGGGCGTCGGACAGCAGCAGGCGGAGCGCTTCGAGGGCCGCGAGCGCTTCAACGGAGGGGCGGAGCAGCGTCGCGCCCTGCGTTTCCAACTCGCGGAGATAGTCGTGCGCCCTCTTCGCGCCGGCGCCGATCGGCGTGCGCGGGTCGCGGAGGAGGACCAGTTTCTCGAGCCGGCCTTGGGCGAACTGCTCCCGCAGCCGCCTCAGCCTTGCGGCCAGGCTCGTCATGCTTCCGTGCGTGCAGAGGCTGATGCCGACGCGGGCTTCGGTCCGTGGCGCGGCGTACACGAAGTCCACGTCGCGCAGCCGCGAGTCCTTCTCCTGCCGTTGCCAGTCCGGGGCCGCGATCGACATCAGATAGGGCAGCCCGTGGCCGAGGATCGACTCGGTTTCCTCGGGCCGATTCTCGGCGACGGCCTTCTCCAACCGCCCCTCCCAGTCGCGACGCAGGAATTCCTCGATGGCGAGCGCGGGCACGGGCGCGCCGCGCTGGAGCACGAAGAACCGCTCGGCACAAGCCTTCAACAATTCGCGGGGCGTGCAGCCGAGATCGCCGACGGCGGCGCGGAGGTCGGAGTCGTTCAACGGCCACAGCGGATCGCGTCCCGCGCGAAGCGGCGCGAGCTCGCGCGAGCCGTCGAGCCGGGCCTTCACGAGTTGCGCCGCCTGCGGGTGGCGCAACGGAGGAAGCGCGAGCTTGGCGCGGCTGCCGATGCGGTCGTAGTCCGCTTCGCGGATCGTCTTGTGCAAAGACTCGGCGAACGACGACTGCATGCACGACACGAGCAGCACGTTCCGCGTCTCGTCGTGGAGCGCCGCGACGAGTTGGCCGAACGCGAACAGCCCCGCCTTGTCCTCCGGATCCGACTGGAGCGATTCCACCTGGTCGAAGCACAGAATCACCGGTACCTCCGCCCCCGCCAGCGCGCAGAAGGCGCGGACCGTGGCGCGGGCCTCGGCCTCCGGATCGGCGGTCTCCTCGTCCGCGGCCTTCAAGCCGAGTTCGTCGAGGGCGGATTGCGGCAACGGCTCGCCGCGGAGCCAGCCGAGCGTCTCGCGGCGGTGCGTCCCGCGGAGAAAGTGTTCGAGGACCGTCGTCGTCGCGTAGTCCATCCCGTCGTGTTGGGAGAAATGACCGAGCAGCTCGTCGATCGCCTGGGGGTGCTCGTCCCACAGGTAGTCCCACCACAGGTCGAGATGGCCGATGGCGGGGCGGAACTCGGCCATGCGGTACCGCAGCAACTGGTCCAACTGGCAGATTTCGTCGCCGGACGAGCGGAGCAGGTCCTCGGCGCACCGCCGCCTGACGTGCCTCCAGATCATCCCTGGGCTGGTCTGGAGGCGGATCGAGGCGAAGACCTGCCGCGGGCGTTCCGGGTCGGTCGAAGGAGTGGCGGGCGAGGCGAACCGGGCCCGCAGCCTGCGGAGCAGGTGCGTCTTTCCGCTGCCGGCCTGACCGTGGATCAGGATGCCGGAACTGCGGCCGCCGGCGCGGATCTCTTCGACGGCCCGGCAGCACTCGTCGAAGACTTCGGCGTGGATTTGCGGGACGTCGCTTTCGATGCCGTCCGCCGCCCAGGGGTCGGCGACGACGGTCCCGAGGAACGGATTGGGGATTTCGGGGGGGAGCGGCATGGATTGGTTGTCCGTTGTTGGTGGTCCGCTGTCAGTCGTCCGCTGTTGGTTCGTTCGTCGGCAACCACCGGACTGCAACGGACAGCGGACAGCGGACAATCACGTTCGCAGGGAAATTCCATTGTAGTGGCGGCCCCGCTCGTCGAGGACGAATTGCCGGCGCTCGTCTTCGCTGAGGCTGGCGGGGTAGTCGTGGCGGTGGAGGGCGACCCGCTCCTGCCGGCCGAGTTCGAGCACGATGCGGTCGAACGCGGGCTTGTCGAGGTCGCGGAACTCCGGCTGCCGCCGGAGCTCGGGGATCGACACGAGCGCCCCCCTCGCGGCCGCCGGTTCGATCGCCCGCATCCGCTCGACGATCGATTCGCCCCAATCGTTCCGCGGCGGCGAATCTCGCTGGATCTCATTCGTCAGGCTGTCCGAAGTAGGGTGGGCTGCGCCCACCACGGGTGAAGTATCGGGGTTCGAGAGCAGGCCGGTGGGCACAGCCCACCCTACCGGCTGCGATGGCGCCGCCCGTCCCTCCAAAACTTCGCTGCAGGCGGCCAACAGTTGCTCTTCGCCGATGCCTGCCGGGGAGAGCTTTTCGATCAGTTTGTCCAGCGCGTGGCTTACGTACTCGCGCGGGTCGGCGGGGCGGGCGCTGAAGCGCTCGGTCCGCGCGCCGAGATAGGGGGGCAGCTTGTGGACTTCGCCCGAACGGACGAGTTCGCGGAGGAGTTCGGCCTGCTTCGACTTGGGGACTCCCGCGAGGACGACCTTCAGAGCGCCTTCGAGTTCGCTGCGCGTTCGTGGTCGTTGGGCGAGCGCGTGGAGGATGCGGGAGCGGGCGAAGTCGTCGAGCGTCCCGGTCCAGTAGCGGAGCTTGCGGCGATACGGAGGGAAGCGACGGACTACGCCTCGCGCGACGAGTTCGTCGACGATCGCTTGCAGCTCGTCCGGATTGCGCCGGAACGGGCCGGTCAGACCCTTGGCGATCTGGTTAAGGCCCAACGGCTCGGGAGATTGTTCGAGCATCCGGAGCACGATGCCCGCCGTCTCGGACGCGGGGGACGCGCTGGATAGCGTGGTCGCCATGATCGGTCTCGGCCGCGGCTGGGGCATCGACGGCGCGGAACCGGCTCGGCCGCCGCGCCCTTCGTGGCCAGCCTAACACCGCCGGGCGGGCGACTCAAACGAAAAACTGCGTCGAGGCTCAGTCGTATGCGGCGCTGCGATGGCGGACCGCGATCACATCGATCACTCGCTCGGCGTCGTCGATCGAATAGACGATGCGGTAATCGCCGACGCGGATCCGCCACAGGCTGGTTTCGCCGCGCAGCTTGCGACACCCCTTGGGACGCGGTTCCCCCGCCAGCGCCTCGATCTTCGGCAGGACTCGCCGCACGATCGCTGCGTCCAGCGCTTCGAGTTCCTTGCGGGCCGATCGCGCGAAGGTGACATCATGCCCGGCCATTCAGCTTCTTCTGCTTGACGAGGCGCTTCTTCACGCTCGCCAGCGATTCGCGAGGCTCATCCGCGCGCTGGCGAGCCAAGAGGCTGTCGTACACGTCTTCCCACAGTTCGCCATGCTCGTGCAGGTCGATGATTACCCCGACCTTCTTTCCCTTGTCGTTCGTGACGAATTGGATGCCTTTCATGTCTGCTCCTGAAGTAACTATGAACCCTCACCGCGCCAATCCCGTCTCCGCCAGTTCGCCCGCGAGGTCGCGTTCGGCTTCCAGGATCGGATCGAGGAGGGCGTCGATCTCGGCCCGCTCGCCGTCGGTGAGGCGGCGTTGCGGGGGGCGCGGCTCGCCGAAGTCGAGGCCGTGGCGGCGCATCGCGTGCTTGAGCATGCTGATGTTGTAACTGTCCCCCGCCCGCGCCCGGTAATTCTCGATCGGGAGGATCAACTCCTGGAGCCGCATCCCCTCTTCGTATTCGCCGGCGGCGAACGCGGCGTGCATCGCCAGCGCGAGGTGCGGGCAGACGTTCCCCGCGCCGCTGGTGAAGCCGGGGGCGCCGGCGAGCATGTAGAACGGCGCGAACCGCTCGGCCGAGCCGCACAGCCATTCGATCCGCCCGCCGTCGGCGAGCACGGTGTTTCGGAAGTGCTGCATGTCGTTGACGGAGTATTTCACGCCGACGACCCGCGGGTCCGCCGCCATTTCGAGCAGCAGCGCGTCGCTGGGGACGTTCGCCTTCTTGTAGATCAGCGTGGGCCGGCGGACGGCGTCGAGGATGGCGCGGAAATAGTCGCGGGCCCCGCTGTCGCTGAGATACGGATGCGCGAGCGGCATGATCATGATCCCGTCGGCCCCGGCCTCCACGGAGCGACGGCCGACATCGATCGCCTGCGCGAGCTGGTAGCCGACCGGGGCGATGACGACCGCCTCCGGCCCGGCGGCCTCGCGGGTGATCCGCACGAGTTGTACGATCTCGTCGGGGAGCAGGTTCTGAAATTCGCTGGTCCCCGCGCCGGGAATGAACACACGGACGCCCGCCGCCGCCAGCCGGGCGGTGTGCTCGCGCTGCACGTCCTCGTCGATGCGATCGGCGGAGTCGAAGGCGGCGAGCGGGACGAGATGCACGGTCCGCAGGCGGGAACGGTCGAAGGCGGTCATGGGCGGGGGCCCTTGTTTGGTTTCGGGGGATGGCCGGTGCGGACATTGGCGGTCCGCAAGACCATCGTTTGTACGCCTCGTTCGAGCCGAAGGCAAGCGGTGCGGCGGCGCGGCGAACCGAAAATAGCCGGCGGGAAACTTCCCGCCGGCGCGCGGCGGCGTTCTCGGTAGACTTTCGGCGTCGCGGCGCGTCGCTTGGCACACGGTTCATCACTCGGCGGACTGTTGTCCGCCGGCTATGGGCTGCTCAGCGCGTTACGCGGATCCCTCGCCGCTCGACCGACGTCGCGGGCGAGTCGGCGGGACGCACGACGATCTCCACTTGCTGGCCAAGCGCGTTCAGGAAGCGGAACAGCCGGTCGATGCTGTAGCCCGCGACGCGGCCGCGCAGCAGAGCGGAGACCTTCGGCTGATCCAGCCCGAGGAGCTTTCCCGCCCTGGCTTGAGTCAGCTTACGTTCGGCAATGAGCCCCCGAATGCGTTGAACCAGTTCGGCCTTCGCGAGAGCGATTTCCGGCTGCGGGAGCCCCAGATCCGCGAAGACATTTCCGCTCCCCCGCTCGACGCGCGCGGGCGCGTCAGCGGCGGCCTTCGCCTTGGCGTTTCTGCTCCTCGCTCCAGTCGGCATAGTCCCTCTCCGCGTCCCTCAATCGGCTGCGGACCTTCTCGAGTTCCTCGGGCGGCGTCTTGATGCCGGCCTTGCTCTTCTTCTGAAAGGCGTGCAGGACGTAAACGACGCCCGCGAACCTGACTGTATACACGGCCCGGTAGGTGTTCCCATCGTGATCGTCAACGATCTCCAGAACTCCGCTCCCGCCGAAACCCTTGAGGGGCTTCGCATCGGGATGCTTACCTCCCATCTGGGCATCGTAGAGGGCCTGACCGAAGACGGATCGAACGTCCTTCGGGAAAGTCCGCAGATCCCGACGGCTCGAAGCGATCCAGAAGAGCGGCTTCACATCCGAGTCGGGTTTCGTATCGTCATCCGTGGCCATGATGATTATGCCTTATTTGGCATTGAGCGGCAAGACGTCTCTCAGGCAACGAAAAAAGCCCGTCGCCTCCTGGTAGGAGGTGACGGGCCTGGTTCTTCCTCGGCTCGTTCCCATGACTATATCGCACGGATGAAATACGTCAAGATCGCCGTTGGCGAGTCGATGCCGGATTCTACTGCGGAATCGAACCGAATACGCGGCCGACACAAACCAAAACCAGCTCATGTCTCCTTCGCATAATGCAGATGATTCGGAGCCTCGTGGGTGCACAAAGCATCTCGCCGAGTTGATCCGCCGCGCCTCCGTGCTCGAAGCGACCGCGCGTAAGCCGGGGAACGTCCATCCTGCGGCGGCGTTCGAGGATCTGTGCTACGGCGATTTCGTGCGGGCCGCGGCGGCCGCCGCGCCGGCGCTCGCGCGGGCTGGGGAGGTCGGCGTGGGTCGAGCCGTGCTTGAGGCGGTCGCCCGCACGCGGGTCGAGGCGCGAACGAACGTGAATCTGGGGATCGCGCTGCTCGTCGCGCCGCTGGCCGCCGTTCCGCTCGACCGGTCTCTCGTCGAAGGTACGGAAGAGGTGCTGGCCGGGCTGACGCGCGACGATGCGGCATTCGTCTACGAGGCGATCCGCCTCGCGCGGCCGGGGGGACTCGGGGAAGTCGCGTTAGAGGACGTTTCCGGCGAGCCGGCTCGGCCGCTGCGGGAGATCATGTCGCTCGCCGCCGATCGCGACGAGATCGCGGCGGAGTATGCCGAGGGCTTTCCGCTCGTGCTGGGACTCGGTTTGCCGTTCCTGAGCGAGGGCCGCGCCGCCGGTTCGTGGGGCAGGCTTTTCAGCCTGCCGACAATACCAGGAGGATCGCCCCACGGTCCCAGGTCCGCCAGCCTGCCGGGCAGACCAGGAGGTCCGCCCCACGTTCTCATCGACCTCGAACCGTGGGAGGAAGCGGTGATCGGGCTGCACCTGCGGCTGATGAGCGCCCGACCGGACACGCTGATCGCCCGCAAGTGCGGCCCCGAAGTCGCCAGAGAGAGCGCCGCCCGGGCGGCCCGCGTGCTCGAAGCGGGTTGGCCTGCATCGGCGGAGGGGCGCGAGGAGTTCGCCCGGCTCGACGCCTGGCTCCGCGCGGACGGCCACCGCCGCAACCCGGGCACGACGGCGGACCTGGTGGCGGGGACGCTGTTCGCGGCGCTGCGGGAGTGGACTTTCGGTCGTTGAGGATTGCGTTTCGCGCAGACCAGCCCGCTGCGCAAGCAAGGGAGAACCGCCGATACGGCACGGTCGCCATTGTTTCGACCGGGTTTGGCCATTCTCCCTCCCTGGCGCTTCGGGATATCATGAGAGGCGTCCCCGGACTGAAGCAATTGGATTCCAAGGAAGCGCGCCGACTACTTTGGGAATGTCTAAAGGCCTGGGAGTAGCCCCGTGTATCGATCATTGATTGCGACTGCGGGCACTCTGCTCATCGGTTCTAGGCCTTGGGGCCGGCGGACCAGTATTTCGGCATGTTGCGCGAGCTGGAAGAGCTGTTCGGGCGAGACGTCGACCTCGTCACCGTCCGCTCGTTGCGCAATCCGTATTTCATCGAATCGGTCAACCGATCGCGGCAGGTGCTCTATGCATCCTAACGCTCCAAAACTCCTGGAGGACATCCGCGACGCCGCGGCATTCGTGCGCGAATCCGTCCGCGGACTCACGCAGGAAGAACATGAAGCGAATCGGCTCCTAAACTGCCCGCGTTGCTCCAGAATGTCGAACAGCTTCTGGGGAAGGCGGATGGTCCCGCGAAGCGCCCGAACCCCTCGTAGAAATCGGCGGTCTGACTTATCCTCCAGGCATCCGTCGCGACTTCGCGATTCGTTTGATCCTTCACCAATTCGAAAGGACAATGCCATGCGCCGCTTCGGCATCATCGCGACCCTTGATCTGCGCCTTCGCCTGCGGGACCGGCTGCTCCGAAAAGACCGTCGAAGAGACGAAGGAAGCGGGCAAGGCCGCGGGAGAGGCCGCCGAGAGCGCGGCCAAGAACACCAGGTAAGGCGGCTGAGAAGGTCGAGGAATCGCTCGACGACGACAAGTGATCCGGCTGCGGGCGTCGCCTACCGCAGCACGGTTCGTCCGCCGGCCATGGCGGAGGCGGTCTGCGGCACGCGGCGATCCTGTTCGTGCTCGCGCTGGCGGCGCGAGTCGTATTCCGGCGGGCGGAGGTTTTCCAGCCGGGGCCGGAACACGACGAGCAGCAACAGCGGCAGATACCACAGGATGTAGGCCCCGCTCTGGTTGGGATACCAGAACTGCGTCCCGACGATCAGCGCGGCCGAGTGCGCCAGCAGGTGCTCGAGGTTCTTCCGCAAGGGGAACACGGTGAGGCCGAACGCCGCCAGCAGGAAGGCCACGAAGACCGGAATGCGGTAGGCCTCGTTGGCGGCGTTCCAGAAGCCGGCCGCCGAGTTCCCGCGGAAGCTGAGCAGGCCCCAGTCGATCGAGTCGGACCACTGTTGCGCGAAGGAGTTGCCGTCGACCGCCGTCAGGGCGAAACTCCCCACGAGGACCGCCCCCATGCCGCACAGGGCGAGGCCGAACCGCACGGCGCCTTTCCGACCGTAGAAGGCGAGCCAGAGCGGGACCAGGAAGATGGGGAAGAACAGCGTCCCGCAGGCCAGCGCCATCAGGCAGCCGGCGACCAGCGGCTGGCGATAGGCGACGAAGGCCCACACGAGGAACGCCGCCGGCAGCACGTGGTTCACCTCGTGTACGTTGTAGGCGGTACACGGCAGAAGGACGTAGAGCGTGCCCATCGCGAGGCCGACGCCGGTGTCCTGGAAGTGCCTCCGCCCCAGGAGCACCAGCCCGCCGATCACCGCGAAATGCGCGAAGATCGCCAGCAGGCGGGCCGCGATCGGCTCCGCAGCCAGCTTCGCCGCGGCGTCGCCGTTCCCCTGCGCGACGACCTGTGTGAACGGGTGGATCGAGGCGGCGATCAACGAGGAAGCCGGTCCCCCCTCCCCGCGCGCCTCGTCGGGAGGCGCTTCGCGGTTGAGGATCTGCTCCCCCTGGCGGACGATCTGCACCGACGAGGCCGAAGGCGTCTCGGTCACGACGCGCGTCACCAGAAACGCCAGCGCCGCGATGGCGAGGAATGTCATCCCCGCCCGGTTCAGGTTCTGCGGCAGCCTCGGGCGGCGCTCGAAGAACTGGTCCGCGAACAGGCGGCACAGCACGAGTCCGCTCGCCGCGAACAGCCACGCGTATCCGAAGCGATGCCCTTCCTGCACCAGGAGCACGCCGGGGGACATCGACAACAGCAACGCGAGGTCCAGGTTGCGGACCGACCAGACGCGGTTGAACCGGAAGAACACCGCCACGATCAGCAACAGCGACAGGTAGAACCAAGTCGCCGCGCTCACGTGGTAGTCGGGCAGAAGCTGATCCATACCCGCAAATCCGTTCGGAACCCGGCGGCCCGCCCCTCCGGACGGGAAGCATCGGGGCTTCCAACGAACAGCGGCAGACCGCGCGGACCGTCCCGGTCGCGCAGAGAGCCGTTGACCCACATTGCCCGCGCCGGGACGTTCCCCCGCCCCGAGCGGCAATGCGTCCAGCATACGCAGCGGGAATCGCGGCGCAAAGTACGCCGCGGGCAGTTGGGGAATTTTCGCGAAATTTCGGGAATCCGCCGGAATGCGCCGATTTTCTTGACGTGGGCCGCCCCAGGCGTGAGACTGGGACGGAATTCCCGAGCAGAGGCCCGCCGGCTTCGCCCGCCGAGTCCGCGCCCGATGCTCGCACCGCAGACCACGACGCGTTCAGAGAAGGGACACGGCCGAATGTCGCAGGCCCGCCTGTTGCTGGCGTGGTTGCTCGCCACCCTGGTGGCCAGCGCGCGGCTGGCCGAAGCGTCGGAAGTTCCGGCGGGAGGACCGAACGTCGAAGCCTCGGCCCCTCCGCGCGACCGGCGGGAGGCGGAGGACTTCTTCGAACGGCGCGTGCGGCCGTTGTTGGCGGAGCATTGTTTCGCCTGTCACGGGACGGAACGGCAGCAGGCGGGCCTGCGGCTCGATTCGGCGGAAGGGATGCGCGCCGGGAGCGATGGCGGGCCGGTCGTCATCCCAAAAGACCCGGACGGGAGCCGGCTGGTGCAGGTCGTCCGTTATGCCGCCGACGACTACCAGATGCCCCCCAAGGGGAAGTTGCCGGACGAGGCGATCGACATGCTGGAGACGTGGGTGCGGACGGGGGCGGAATGGCCCGCCGTCTCTACGGGCGCGACTCGGACGGCCGACGCCGCGACAGAGCGCGGGAAATCTCATTGGGCCTTTCAGGCGGTGACGCGGCCTGAGTTGCCCGCGATCACCGCCGCCGATTGGCCGGCGAACGGCATCGACCGCTTCGTGCTCGCGCGGCTGGAGCGGGCGGGGCTTTCTCCGTCGCCCGCGGCTTCGCGCGAGACGCTGATTCGCCGCGCGCACTTCGTTCTCACCGGGTTGCCGCCGACCGCGGCAGAGATCGAACGGTTCGTCGCGGACGAGACTCCCGGGGCGTTCGCCCGGCTGGTGGATCGACTGCTCGAATCGCCGCAGTACGGCGAGCGGTGGGGGCGGCACTGGCTCGACGTGGCCCGCTACGCCGACACGAAAGGATACGTCGTCCGCGAGGACCGCAACTATCCCGACGCCTGGCGGTATCGCGACTGGGTGATCCGCGCCTTCAACGAGGACCTGCCTTACGACGAATTTCTCAAGCTGCAATTGGCGGCCGATCGGCTCGCCCCGGAAGATCCCGGATCGCTCGCGGCGCTGGGGTTCCTCACGCTGGGGCGGCGGTTCGTCAATAACCGGCACGACATCATCGACGACCGGATCGACGTGGTGAGCCGCGGACTGATGGGGCTGACCGTCGCCTGCGCCCGCTGTCACGATCACAAGTACGACCCGATCCCCACCGCCGACTACTATTCCCTGTACGGCGTCTTCGCGAGTTGCGAGGAGCCGAAGGAGGGGCCGCCGCTGAGGCTCGTCGATGCGGCGAGCCCGCACGCTCCGCGGATTTTCGTGCGCGGCAATCCAGCCAACCCGGGCGATCCGGTCCCCCGGCGGTTTCCGGCGATCGCGGCGGGAGCGGACCGGCAGCCGTTCCGCGACGGCAGCGGCCGGCTGGAAATGGCGGAAGCGATCGTCGCGCCGCGGAACCCGCTCACCGCGCGGGTGTTCGTCAACCGCGTGTGGCTGCAGCACTTCGGCCGGGGTCTCGTGGAGACGCCGAGCGACTTCGGCACGCGGGCCGAGCCGCCGAGCCACCCGGAGCTGCTGGACCATCTCGCGGCGGAGTTCGTCGCGGGCGGGTGGTCGATCAAGCGGCTCCACCGGCGGATCCTCCTGTCGCGGACCTGGCAACAGGCGAGCGCGGACCGGCCCGATTGCCGGTCGATCGACCCCGAGAACCGATTGCTATGGCGGATGAACCGGCGGCGGCTCGACCTCGAGGCGTTGCGGGATGGATTGCTGGCGGCCGGCGGCGCGCTCGATTCGACGCTGGGCGGGCCGTCGATCTCGCTGACCGACGCGCCGTTCACTCCCCGCCGCACCGTCTACGGGTTCATCGACCGCCAGAACCTGCCGGGGCTGTTCCGCACGTTCGACTTCGCCAGTCCCGACGCCCACACGCCGCAGCGGCATCTCACGACGGTCCCGCAGCAGGGATTGTTCTTGTTGAACAGCCCGTTCGTGCTCGAGCAGGCGGAACGTGCCGCGGGAGATGGCGACGTGGCCTCGAGCGACGATGCCGCCGAGCGGATCGATCGCCTGTATCGCCGCATTCTTGCGCGGCGGCCGACGAGCGACGAGCGGGCGCTCGCGGCGGCGTTCATCGCGAATGGGCCGCCGCGGGCGGCAGACGCTTCCGTCGCGCCCGCCGCGTGGAGCTACGGCTATGGCGCGTGCGACGAAGAAGCGGAGCGAATCGCCTCCTTCGCCGCGCTGCCGCACTGGACCGGATCGGCCTGGCAGGGCGGGCCGAAGCTGCCCGATGCGAATCTCGGCTGGGTGATCCTGAACGCGAAGGGGGGACATCCGGGAAACGACGCGGAGCATGCCGCCGTTCGCCGCTGGACGGCGCCCGTTTCCGGGACGATCTCGATCGGCGGGGCGCTGCGGCACCCGGCGAAGGAAGGGGACGGGGTGCGGGGGCGGATCGTCTCCAGCCGCGCGGGAGTCGTGGGGGAATGGAGCGTCCACCACGGCAGCGCCCGGACGGAAATCGAGTCGATCGAGGTGCGGGCGGGAGACACGCTCGATTTCGTCGTCGATTGCCGGAGCGGTCCGAGCCATGATTCGTTCGAGTGGATCGCGACGTTGCGGCTGCGCGGCGAGGGCGCGGAGTGGGTTTCGGAACGGGAGTTCCGCGGCGGTTCGCCGGTCCCCCTGAGCGGCTGGGGCCGCCTCGCGCAGGTCTTGATGTTGTCCAACGAGTTCGCGTTCGTGGATTGATTTCACCACCAAGTCACGAAGACACGAAGGATCCAGAAGAGCGCCTATACCCGACAATCGGAGCGATTCCGTGGCATCGCCCTACCTTCGCGTCCTTCGCGTGCTTTTGTTCGATTTGATGGAACAGAAGGCCGCGAAGAGCGCGAAGAGTGATTCCGAAAGGCGGCCAATCGACTCGCACCGAGCTATACCAGAGATTCGTTGCGGAGTTTTCGTCTCCTGCGGTGACAAAGGTGGCCGCGCCGCAGGATATCTCGAAGATCGAGAGTGAATTGGGGACGCTATTGCCCGAATCATACGTCAGCTTCGTGCAGGAGCATGGCGCTCCCTTCACTCCGGACATCCTCGATCTGATCGTTGACAGTGGATTCGTTCCTTCATCGATCTGAAGAGGCCTGATCCCACCGGATCCAGTTGAAGACGCGCCATGTCCGAGTACTCCTTCGCCGACGATTGCTGCCTCACTCGCCGCGAGTTGCTGCGCCGCAGCGGCGTCGGCTTCGGGGCGCTGGCGCTGGGGCACCTCTTTCGCGATGCCGGCGAACTCTCCGTACATGGGGCGATCCCCCCCGGTACGATCGGCGTCAATCCGCTGGCGCCGCGGGCGCCGCACTTTGCCGGCAAGGCGAAGCGGGTCATTCACCTGTTCATGAACGGCGGTCCGTCGCAGGTCGACACGTTCGATCCCAAGCCGGCCCTCGCGAAGTACGCCGGTATGAAGCTTCCCGAGGGGAACCTCAAGACGGAGCGTCCGACGGGGAACGCTTTTCCCTCGCCGTTCGCCTTCAAGAAGTACGGCGAGAGCGGGATCGAAGTCAGCGAGATTTTTCCGCACGTGGCCGGCTGCATCGACGACATCGCCGTCATCCGCTCGATGCACGCCGACGTCCCCAACCACGAGCCGTCGCTGCTGCTGATGAACTGCGGGGACGCCCGGCAGGTCCGCCCCAGTCTCGGCTCGTGGACCACCTACGGCCTGGGGACCGAGAACCAGAACCTGCCGGCGTTCATCGCGATGTGCCCCGGCGGGTATCCCATCCAGGAGTCGCAGAACTGGCAGGCGGGCTTCCTGCCGGGCATTTTCCAGGGAACCCACATCGACACGCAGCACACGGCGATCGAGAAGCTCATCGAGCACGTTCGCAACGACCGCGTCGCCCGACCGGAGCAGCGCCGGCAGCTCGATTTGCTCGCGGAATTGAACCGCCGGCACCAGGAACGGCGACCGGAGGACGAGCGGCTCGAAGCCCGCATTCAGTCGTTCGAGCTCGCCTTCCGCATGCAGCAGGAAGCGGCCGAGGCGTTCGACGTCACCCGCGAGCCGAAGCACATCCAGGAGATGTACGGTCCGGGCACGCAGGCGCGGCAGATCCTCATCGCTCGCCGGCTCGTCGAGCGCGGGGTGCGGTTCGTGCAGGTCTGGCACGGCGCCGATCAGCCGTGGGACAGCCACGACGACATCGAGATCGCCCATCGCCGGCTGGCGGGTCAGTGTGACCGCGCGATCGGGGCGCTGCTGCGCGATCTCAAGCAGCGCGGTCTGCTGGATGAGACGCTGGTGATCTGGGGAGGCGAGTTCGGCCGCACTCCCTCGGTCGAGTTGCCCAAGACGGGGAGCAACCAGGGCAAGATCAACGGCCGCGACCACAACCATCACGGTTTCACGATGTGGCTCGCCGGCGGCGGCGTGAAGGGGGGCTGCGTCCACGGGGCGACCGACGAGTTCGGCTTCAAGGCGGTCGAAGACCGCGTCCACGTGCACGACCTGCACGCGACGATCCTGCACCTGATGGGCTTCGACCACGAGCGGTTCACCTACCGCTACGCCGGACGCGACTTCCGCCTGACCGACGTCCACGGCCGCGTCGTGCGGGAGATTCTGGCCTGAGAGTTAGTCAAGGAATCAAGGAGAATCTCGATGTTGCGTTTGCCGCTCGTCGCCGCTGCCGGCGTGCTGTCGTGCTCGTTCTGCACGTTTGGAAACGATGCCTGCCGTCCCGTCGAATGCGGAACGGCGCACTCGGATGGATGTCGGATCGTGAATGGCGCCTGCCCGGGGACGCCGCGGGCGTGGCGAACCGTCACGTTCGCACCTGTCGGGTACGCCGATTGCTGCCGCCCGGTCCCCGTGTGCTGTCGGCCGCAGCTCGCGTGCTGCGTTCCGCAAGCTCCGTGTGCGCCGGATTCTCGGGTTGCGGCGCAGGGGAGGCAATCGCAGGCGGACGGGCCGCGGTGGAAATCGCTGTTCGACGGCAAGACGCTCGACGGGTGGGAGCGGTCGAACTTCGGCGGCGAGGGGGAAGTCGCGGTCAAGGAGGGAACGGTCCTGATGGAAATGGGGGCCGACCTGACCGGCATCCACACGCAGCGCACGCTCCCGCGGATGAACTACGAGGTCGCCCTCGATGCGCAGCGGGTCGAGGGGGGAGACTTCTTCTGCGGGCTGACGGTGCCGGTGCGGGACGACCACTGTTCGTTGATCGTGGGCGGCTGGGGGGGCGGCGTGTGCGGGCTGTCGAGCATCGACGGCCTCGACGCTTCCGAGAACGACACGACCACGTATCGCGAGTTCAAGACCGGCCAGTGGTACCGCGTCCGCCTCCGCGTGACCGGCCCGCGGATTCAGGCCTGGCTCGACGACGAGCGGGTCGTGAACCAATCCATCGAAGGCAAGAAGATTTCGATCCGCCCGGAGGTCGATCCGTCGCTGCCGTTCGGGATCGCCTCGTGGCGGACGACCGCGGCGCTCCGCGAGATCCGCATCCGCGAGCTCTCGGCGGACGAGGTCGCCGACGACGCCAAGGCCGCCGCCGAGGAGTGAGAGGAGTTCGGAGTGCGGAGTGCGGAGTGCGGAGTGTGGAGTGTGGAGTCATCAATTCCGAATTCCGAACTCCGAATTCCGAACTCCGAATTCCGAACTCCGAATTCCGAACTCCGAATTCCGAACTCCGAACTCCAAGTGATGCCTTTCCGCAACGTCGTTGCGGGTTCGCCACGCGCGCCGTGCGGGAAACCCGCGATCGGGCCGCAGCGTGGCTCCGGCATTCCGTTTGCGACACTGTCCGAGGCGCGGGCGCAGGACATCGCGGGGACTTTCGTGGTAGCGGAATTCGCAGGAATTCCGACCTTCTCGCGGTGGAACTGGAAGTCTCGGGACTTCCGCTGCGGCCGCCGCTCCATCAAGTGCCGAAGGGGTCGTCTTGGAAGTCCGCCACACGGTCGAGATCGCGGCCCTCGTCGCGGCGCACAACGGTCGGCTCATCGAGTCGCGGGCCCCGCTGCCGACGTTCCCCCTCGAGTTGGTTTCGAAGACGGCGGCGGACCGCGCGCGGATGTGGGAGCGGGAGTTCGACGCTTCCGACGGCATCGCTCCATCCAGCCGGAGGGGCCGATTCGGCCGCTCGCTCCGCGAAGCGGCGGAGGAGGTCCTCGCGGCGGAGGTGCTCACGCGCGTCTGGGCGGCGACGCTGATTGCCTGCGACCTGCGACGCGGCCGGGTCCACGCGGAGCCTGTCGCCCGCGGCATCCTGCTCGCCCAGCTGCGGGCGCGGCGGCGCGTGCTGGAACTGCTGGTCGCGGCGACCGATGCGCGACTCGCCGAGTGGGCGCCGGTCGATGACCTGCGCCGCCGGGCCGAACGCTGGACCGATCTGCTGCTGGGGCGGCTCGTCGTCGAGCACGACGTATGCGACTTGGCGTTCGATGCGGAGCGGGCCCGCGAATTCGGGGCCGAGCAGCTCGACGGCGGGCCGGCCGCCGGGTCGCGACAGGTGTGGGAGTTCGTCCTGGCGGGAATCCAACTCGCCTTCGCCGGCGCCGCAAGATGTCCTTCCCCGCTCGCGGCGCACCACCGCGCGATCGCAGGGGCGGTGCTGGCGACGTTTCCACCGCAATCCTTCGCCGGCGACGGCCCCTTCCGGCCCGTCTGGCAGGGTTGGCTCAGACGATCGGCGACTTCGAAGTCGCCCCCGGAAGCTCGCGGACGTATCGCGGGACCGCATAGCCCGGGAGGCGGTCCCGCAGCTCCGCGATGATCGCCAGCCCCTCCTCCGGCGAAACCTCGAAGTGGGCCGCGCCGGCGACGCGGTCGAGCTGATGGAGGTAGTACGGCATCGCCCCGAGATCGACGAGCCGTTCGCACAATGCCGATTGAATCGCTGCCGAATCGTTGATCCCGCGGAGCAGCACCGCCTGGTTGAGGGTCGGGACGCCGGCCCGGACGATGCGGCGGACCGCCTCGGCGCAGTCGGCGACAAGCTCTTGCGAATGGTTCGCGTGGACGACGACGATCGGTTGCAGCCGGCTCGCCGTCAGCAGGTCGAGCAAGTCGGACGTCACGCGGTCCGGCAGGACGATCGGGAGGCGGGAATGGATCCGCAGTCGGCGGAGGTGCGGGACCGCGTCGAGCCGCCCGATCAAAGCGGCGAGCCGCGAATCGGCGAGGATCAGCGGGTCGCCGCCGCTGAGGATGACTTCCCGGACGGACGCATCCTCCGCGATCGCCTGCATGGCCGGTTCCCAGTCGTCGAGCCGCCGCGGCTCGTCGCCGTAGGGATAATGGCGGCGGAAGCAATACCTGCAGTGCACGGCGCAGGCGCCGGTGGCGACGAGCAGCATGCGCCCCTCGTACTTGTGGAGCAGCCCCGGGGCTTCGCGGGCGTCGGCGTCGCCGACCGGGTCGCTCGTGAAGCCGGGGACCGTTCGCAGCTCGTCGGCGAGCGGCAGGACCTGCAACAGGAGCGGGTCGCCGGGGTCTCCCGGAGTCATGCGGGCGAGATAGCTTTCCGGCACGAGCAGCGGGAACGACTCGACCGCCTGCCGCGCAGCCGGGCGGAGCGCGTCCGGCAGGCCGAGCCGGTCGATCAGCACGTCCGGATCGCGGACCGCCGCCGCGAGCGAGCGATGCCAGTTGGATGAGTTCGTGACGAGAGACATCCGCGGAAATCCGAGGAAAGGAATGCTTTTCGACGCAAACGCGCAAAGAACGCAAAGGAGGAGAAGAAGGAAGAAAGAAGAAAGAAAA
>JBBDNU010000063.1:0-6192 GCA_040877365.1 Planctomycetales bacterium | reverse complement strand
GAGCAGAGCTGGAAGTACACCACTTTCGACCCACGGATTCGGGTGAAGACCCATTTCTTGGATCACGTTGCCACACTCTGACGCCTCATCTTTTCCCAGCTTGGCCGGTCGAGTCGCCGCCTCGCATCCGATAGTTCGCACAGAGTTGCGGTGGGAGTGTTTGGTGTGACCACGTGGCCTAACAATGCGCTGCAGCGAACCCGGCGTGAGCGTCGTGGT
Source organism: Planctomycetales bacterium (assembly GCA_040877365.1). Classification (GTDB taxonomy): domain Bacteria; phylum Planctomycetota; class Planctomycetia; order Planctomycetales; family Planctomycetaceae; genus JBBDNT01. Next base: position 5,973 of record JBBDNU010000063.1, on the reverse strand, counting down.
TGCAATCCTTGCGTCCTGTGCGCCGGGTCGCTGAGCTTGGGTCGTTATGCGGCAAAGGGCTATCGGATGAAGCAGGGTAGCCCGGACGCCGTTCAGGCGTCCGGGTCGCGAAGCGACGGGAGGGCGCGCATTCGACTCTCCATCTTGCGTGACGCCCTCCGGCGATCGACGCCCCGGTGGCAGGGGCGCTCCGCAACGCGAACGGCTGCTTGCGATCCGAAACCCCCGCGCGGTGTCGTTCCCGCGCCTTGGCTCCCCTACGCGATTCCTCTTGCCGCATTCACGATCGGCGTATACACTGCGTGTATACCGCGAGGAGCGAACGACATGACCAAGACGCTGATCAAACACGGCAACAGCCTGGCGCTGGTGATCGACAAGCCCATTCTGGAAATGCTGCGGATCACCGCCGACACGCAGTTGGAGCTGACCACCAACGGCGACGCGATCCTCATCACGCCGATCCGGGACAAGCGCAGACGGCGTCGACTGCAGGCGTCCCTCGACAAGATCAATCGGAAGTTCGGCGATGATCTGGAGCGGCTGGCGCAGTAAATGGACGACATCGACTTTCTGACGGTGGACGACATGCTCGTCGCGCACCTCGACCAGACGCAGCGGTACGGAGGCGATCCCGGTCTTCGCGACGCGGGCCTCCTAGAGTCCGCCGTCGCGCAGCCGCAGGCCGCCTTCGAGGGCCGGCCGTTGCATGCTTTTCCCTTCGAGATGGCGGCCGCCTACCTGTTTCACATCGTGCGGAATCATCCGTTCGTGGATGGCAACAAACGCACCGGCGCGGTTGCGGCGCTGATGTTTCTGGATCTGAACGGCATCGGCATCAGCGCCCCGAAGGGAGCGCTGCACGACCTCACGATCGCCGTGGCGAGTGGAACGGCCGGCAAACAGGAGGTGGCGGAGTTCTTCCGGACTCATGCGACCACCTCCTGATTCGCAGGGTGGCCCCGGACGCCACCGTTGAGGCGTCCGGGTCGCGAATCGACGGGAGGGCGCGCATTCGACTCTCCATCTTCCGTGACGCCCTTCGGCGATCGACGGCCGGGTGGTGGGGGCGCTCCGCAACGCGGAAGCCCCCGTGGCACGCGACGGGGGCTTTCGCTGCGCGAAGCGCCCCCGCCACCCGACGCGAGGCGCTGCTCCCGCCATTGTCATGGGATTCTCTCGCCGATAGGCTTGCCCTCCATCTCGACGTGCCCTTCGCGGTCGGAGTCACCGCAGCCCCGGAGTGAACACAATGGCCGGCAAGTCGGCGAAGAAGGCCGCGGGGAAGAAGAAAACCGCGAAGAAGAAGACCGCGAAGAAGTCGGCGAATGTCGCAAAGCAGGCCGCCGCCAAGCGGGTCGCTGCGAAGGGGGCCGAACCGCGCAAGACGGTCGCCAAGTCATCAGCCCGCAAGCCCAAGGCGGCCGCGAAGCGGGTGAAACTCCTCTCGGGCGGCAACCCGCAGATCGCGAAGGCCGACGGCGACGCCCCCGTGCAGGCCTACATCGCGGCCATGCCGGGTTGGAAGCGCGACGTCGGGCGCCGCCTCGACGCGCTCATCGGGCGCAACGCGCCCAACGTCCGCAAGGCCGTGAGGTGGAACTCGCCCTTCTATGGGATCGAAGGCCAGGGCTGGTTCCTCGGCTTTCATTGCATCACGAAGTACGTCAAGGTGGCTTTCTTCCGCGGCACGACGCTGCGTCCCGTCCCCCCCGTGGAGTCCAAGAACGAAGGCACGCGCTACCTCCACATCCACGAGGACGACCAGCTCGACGAGGAGCTCGTGGCGAGCTGGATCAGGCAGGCATCGGAGCTGCCCGGCGAACGTTGTTTCTAGTCGATGACTCGCCGCCGGAGTGGTGCGGATTCGGTGTCGCTCGACGCCGCTGAGACGGGAATCGCGATGGAAAGCGCAAGGTTCCGCACAGCCGATCATCGCAGAGGCCGTGTCCTTGATCGACAAAGCACTGGCAAGCCAGTGGCACCCTACGCCGGATGCCAGCGGTATCGCCTCTGGACGGGATCTCGCCGATTGACCGCGGCTCGTGAGGGCGATAATCTCGAATCATGCTGCCCCGCCGGCTGATGCGGATCTTCGATGGACGACCACCGCCAATACCTCGATCCCGCCGTGCTGGCGAAGCTGCAGGGCCTTGGCCTCAAGGCGCGGTTGATCGTCGAGGGGTATGTCTCCGGGCTGCACAAAAGCCCGTTTCACGGGTACTCCGTCGAGTTCGCCGAGCACCGGGAGTACACGCCCGGGGACGATATCCGCTACGTCGATTGGAAGGTATTCGGCAAGACCGACCGCTACTTCCTCAAGCAGTACGAAGAGGAGACCAACTTCTCCTGCTGGCTGCTGCTCGACACCAGCGAATCGATGACCTACCGCTCCGAGCGGGCGCCCCTCAGCAAATTGGAGTACGCCAAGCACGTCGCCGCGGCGCTGGCGTACCTGGTCGTCCAGCAGCAAGACGCGGCGGGACTGGCGACGTTCGACACCGGCGTGTCGCAGTTCGTCCGCGCGGCGGGGCAGCCCTCGCACCTCAAGCAGCTCTTCCACGTGATGGAGGAGGCGCAAGGCTCGGGGGAGACGGCGGTCGGGCCGATCCTGCACGAACTGGCGGAACGCATTCGCAAACGGGGACTGGTGATCGTCCTCAGCGATCTGTTCGACGACGTGCCGTCGCTGCTCGCGGGATTGAAGCACTTCCGCCACCGCCGGCACGACGTGAGCGTGCTGCAAATCATCGATCCCGCCGAGCAGGATTTTCCGTTCGAGGATCCCACGCTGTTCAAGGGGCTGGAAGGGCAGCCGGACGAAATGGCCGACCCCAAGGCGCTCCGCCAGGCGTATCGCCGGGAGTTCGAGCAGTTCCTGACACAAGTGCGGCGCGGTTGCCGGGACCTGGGAATGGAGCACGTCCTGGTCCGCACCGACCAGCCGCTGGACCTTGTCCTCTCGGCATTCATCACCGGTCGCATGCAGCGGGCGTGATGGGGAAGCGGTCAGCGGTCAGCGGTCAGCTTGCAACGAAAGTCGATCGTGGCCTGTCGCAACCGAATCGCTCGACGATTCAACGGCCGCTGATAGCTGATAGCTGATAGCTGACCGCAGACAAAGGACAACCTACAATCGGTTCATGCCGCTGCTCGCTCCACCCATTCTCGCCTTCGGCTTCCTCAGCCCCGGCTTTCTGCTGTGGGGGCTGGTGTTGGCCGGCGTGCCGATCCTGATCCATCTGCTGCACCGCCGGAACTACCGCGAGACCAATTGGGCCGCGATGCGGTTCCTGTTGAACGCGGTGCGGAAGAATGCGCGGCGGGTGCGGCTCGAGCAGCTATTGCTGTTGGCGGTGCGGGTGCTGATTCTGCTGCTCGTGGCGTTCGCCCTCGCGCAGCCCTATCTGGAGGGAGTCGGTCAGCAGTTCGCCTCCGATTCGCCGACCCACCGGGTGATCGTGGTCGATGCGAGCTTCAGCATGGGGCACGTCGCCGACGGCGGCGCCGCGTTCGACCGCGCCCGCGACCTGGCCCGCCGGATCGCGCAGTCAGCCCGCCCGGGAGACGCCCTGAACCTCGTGCGGATCGCCGGCTCGTCCCCCGCGGCCATCGTCCGCGAGCCCGCCTACCGTACGGCGCAGGTCATCGAGGAGATCGACCGGCTGTCACTCACGGACGAACCGGGGGACCTCGCCGCGGCGCTCGCCGCGGTCGAGGAAGCGCTCGCGAAGGCGCGGGACATCGGCCGCAAGGAAGTCGTGCTGATCGGCGACGTGCAGCGGAGCATGTGGCGGCCGCAAAACGACGCGGCGCGGGCCGCGCTCCGCGCGGCGCTCGACCGGATCGCGCGAACGGCGAAGCTCACGCTGGCGCCGATCGGCGCGGCGGGCGCCCCGAACGCCGCCATCGTCGATTTCGAAGCCGACGAGCCGTTCGCCGCGACCGGCCGGCCGATCTCCCTCGGCGTGACGGTGCGGAACTTCGGATCGGCAGTCGCTGCGTCGAGGAAGCTCGAGCTGTACGCGGACGGCCGCTTGCTCGATAGCCGCGAAGTCCAGGTCGAGCCGGAGTCGGAACGGCGGGAGGACTTCACGCACACGTTCCTGCTGGGAGGCGAGCATCGGCTGGAAGCCCGGCTGACGGAAGACGCGCTCCCCGCCGACGATCGCCGCTGGCTCGCGCTGCCGGTGAAGGAAGAAATCCACGTGCTGCTCGTCAGCGGGAAGCGGACCGGCCGGTCGCTCGAAGATGCGACTTCGCACGTGCGGCTGGCGCTTGCGCCGCCGGTGAAGGGGGAGTCGGCCCGCGGCCTGGTCCGCCCGCACGTCATCCCGGAAGGGGATCTGCCGGCGACGGCCCTCGGCCGCTACGACTGCGTGTTTCTGTGCAACGTCGCGATGCTCACGCCGCGCGAAGCCGATCTGCTGCGGGCGTATGTGGAAGCGGGGGGCGGACTCGTCGTATGCGTCGGAGACCAGGTCCGCCAGCAGAATTACAACGAGGTGCTGTTCGAGACGGGGCTGCTGCCGGCCCGCCTGGGAGACGCGGTCTCCGCCCCGGAGGAGAGTGGCGGCTTCCAGTTCGACGCGGGGGATTACGATCACCCGATCGTCCGCGCGTTCGAAGGCAATCCCGACGCGGGACTCGAAACCAGCCGCACCGATCGCTACCTGCGGACGACGGTCCCGGAGCGCGGGCCGGCGCGGGTCGCCCTGCGGTTCACGGACGGCGGGGCGGCGATCATCGATCAGTCGGTGGGGCGCGGCCGCTCGATCCTCATCGCCACTTCCATCGACCGCGCGTGGGGCACATGGCCGGTGTGGCCCAGCTTTCCCCCGCTGATGCACGAGATCGTGCTGCACGCGGTGTCGGACCGCTGGCAGTCGCGGCAGCTCGTCGTCGGGCAGCCGATCGACCGCATCTTTGCCCTCCGGGCGTACGACATGCCGGCGAGCATCGTGCGGCCGGACGAATCGAGCGAGCCGATTGCGCTGGCCGAAGAGGCGAGCTTCGTCCGCGCCGCCTACGCGGGGACCGACCGCCGCGGCCTGTACGAGCTGCGGTTGGGTCCGCCCCTCGGGAAATCGGAATGGTTCGCGGTGAACGTCGATCCGGCCGAGTGTGATCTGGCGACACTTTCGGAGCGGGACTTGCGGCAGGAACTATTCTCAGGGATTCCCTTCGATTATTCGGCCGACGTGCAGCCGGTCGCGCCGGAGACGGTCCGCGCGACGGTCGCCCGCAGCGGGCTGACCCACTGGCTGCTCGCGGCTGCATTCGCATTGATGTTCGTCGAACTGCTCATGGCGTGGCGGTTCCCACTGGGTTTGCTGTTGTTGACCGCCCTGACCGCCGCCGGCATCGCGTGGGGCGCCGCGGCCTGGCATCCGGCCATCGGCTGGATCGCCGGACTTTTCCTCGCGGGCGGCGTGGCGATCCTGGCGCGGCGAATCCTCGGTGGAACGCGGCCGACCTCATCCCCGCTTTCCCGCGAAAGTCCATATTGACGGTTCGCGAGCGGAGATTTACGGTGGGGACATTCGGGCCGGTCCACGGGCGGCGAACCGGGAGGAAGCGCATGACGATCCGACTCACCAGCGAAACATTCAAGCAGAACCAGCCGATCCCCGCTCGGCACACGGAGGACGGCGAGGACGTGTCGCCGCCGTTGCGCTGGTCCGGAGTTCCGGCGGAGGCGCGGCAGTTCGCGCTCATCATGGACGACCCCGACGCCCCGCGTCCCGAGCCGTGGGTCCACTGGGTGATTTACGGAATTCCCGCCGAGGTCGCGGCGCTCCCGCCGGGCGTACCGCGAAGCGAGCGGCTGGCCGAGCCGGCGGGGGCGCTCCAAGGCAAGAACACGTCGGGCGAAAGCGGCTATCGCGGTCCGGCGCCGCCGCGCGGTCACGGCCGGCACCGTTACCACTTTCGGCTGTACGCGCTCGACGAGGCGCTCGAACTGGCGCCGGG
>JBBDNU010000062.1:0-33049 GCA_040877365.1 Planctomycetales bacterium | reverse complement strand
ACATCCACGAGCTGGTCGATCTCCGCGGGATGCCGCGGGGCCGCCGGGCGGCGGCGTGAAACGCGAATGTCGAAGCTCGAATGCCGAAAGCCGCTCGCCGTCGCGTCACATATCAGTCCGCAGCGCAAGCAAGGGAGGTCGACCTTGCGGCGTGATCGCTCCTGGTCGTCCGCCGGATGGACGATGCTCCCTCGCTGGCGCGTCGCGCTGACATACCGAATGGGAGCCATCAATCGCAGTTCATGACGCATTCGCGAGCCAAAGCGATCTCGCGGACTTCACCCGTCTTTGCCGACTCGATCCGGAATTGGACCACCGTCCCCGGAGCGCCCCACAGAGTGGCACGAACTTCGGTGTCGAGCAGGACTTCCACGGATTGTCCGTCGATCTCCAGAATCCGGTCTCCCGGCTGGATTCCTTGCTCGGAAAGACCCATTCCGAAATCCAACCCGGCGATCGTGAGATGCCGCTCGAATCGGCACACGATCGCCGGAAATCCTCGCGGAAAAGTGACGGTCTGGTTGTATTCCAGCATCTCATCCGCACCGATGTACGCGCCATCCGGATCATATCGCAGCAGGATGCCCTCGATGGCAGCCGACACGAGGTCCTCCCGAGGAATCTTCGCGGAATGATATTTCTCGATGTGATCGAGTGCGGCATGAAACACGTCATCCGCGGCCCGTGGCGGCGGCTCCTCGACGGCTCGACTCGATACGATAGCTCCGCTGAAGTAGCCTAGGAGCAACAGCGCGATGACCACGAGCGATTTCCGGCGCATGGGCGTCTCCTTCACGGCGAATCGGACAGCAAAGCCGCATCGGCTCCACATCATGGTATCCGACACTGCCGGCGAATCGATATCGGAATCCGCCCTCTGTGGAGCGTCTCCGCCGGAGGAGCCATGAAACGCACGCTGCTCATCCTCGCCGCCGCCATCGTCGCGGGCTGCGCCTGGCCCGCGTATTTCCTGTGGACGGAGTTGCGTCCCTACGAGTCGAACGCGATCGCCGACAGCTCCTGGACCGCGGGGGGCGAGCCGTACCACGTCACGGTGCGGGTCACGGATGCCGACGGCTCGCCTCTATCGGGGGTCGATGTCGACCTCGAAGATCCCTCCGGCGGCGGTGCCGGGACGACCGACGCAAACGGCGAGTGGGCCTATCATCCGGACGGCGGCCTGCTGACGTTCTCCCTCAACGGCGTGCCCATGATGCAGGAGCGACTCGCGATCTTCGCCAAAGGGCCGGGAAAGGAAGGGTGGATCTTGCGGGTGATCGTCAAGGATCCTGCGGCGATCGGCGTGGCCCGCCCTTCGACGGTCTGGATCCACGAAGCCGGACACGTCGCCAGCGAACGGGAATTCGCGGCGGATCATCCGCTCAGCGCGAGTGTCGCAAAGTGGCTTTCGGAAAATCGCGACGACGGATGGCGTCGCTCGTGGACCACCTATGCGTCGCGCGTGCTCGTCAAGTCCGGCGACGCCAGCATCGATCTGCGCAGCGACAAGGTGGTGCTGAATCGCCGCGATGGGAATGGCTGGATTCAGCTCGAGCGGGATCTGCGGCCGGCGGATCGCAGGCTGTTGCAGTCGATCGAGACGGCCATGTCCGCGGCCGTTCGAGATCGATGAAGCAGTCTGGAAATCGCCGGTCGAAGCGGCGATCGCGTCGGCGATTCGCCGGGACCATTCCGCGCAGCCTCCGGTCCCGGCAGCGCAGTCGCCGCGCGCAAGAAAATCCCGGAAGCAGCGGGTCCCAGGGGGGCAGAGGACTCCGGCTGCTTCCGGGCGCGATACGCCGATGGTTCTTCGTGCGACGACTTTCACCGCGGGAATGGCCCGCCGGCTTCCTTGCCGACGGTCCCACCCCGGACCGCACTTGGCCGAGCCAAGCCGCGATCCACGGCACCGTGTTTCGTGTTTCTCAATGGCCCCGGTCGACGGGGCGGGAAATTAGAATCTTTCCCGAAACGCGTCAACCCGGATGTCGGGAGAATTTTTCGCACCCCCGCCAAGCAGTCGGCGGTCGGCGGTCGGCGGTCGGCGGTCGGCAGCCACTCGCGGAAAGCAGATCCGCTCGACCTTCGACCTTCGACCTTCGACCTTCGACCTTCAACCTTCGACCTTCGACCTTCGACCTTCAACCTTCAACCTTCAACCCTTACAATGCCGCCGTCCCCATCGCCAAGGAGTGCGACGTGCTCGACGTGCCGGTGAAGCGCCAGGATCTCAAGCCGGGCGAAGTCCTCTGCCAATATTGCACCGGCAAATGCTGCCGATACTTCGCCGTCCCCATCGAAACTCCCGAGACCTGGGACGATTTCGACACGATCCGCTGGTACATGTTTCACGGGCGGGTGTCGATCTTCGTCGAGGACGGGACGTGGTTCCTGATGGTCCACGCCGACTGCGCGCACCTTCAGTCGGACAATCGCTGCGGGACCTACGAGACGCGGCCGGGGATCTGCCGGGCCTACACGACGGACCACTGCGAATACGACGACGACGCCTGCTACGACAAGCTGTTCGAGACGGCCGAGCAGATCTGGGAATACGCCGAAGCGGTCCTCCCCCCGCGGAGCCGCCCGAAATGGGACCGCGGCCGGAAGGGAGCGAGCCTGCCGGTGCTGAGCGGCACGTGAGCGAGGTCGATCCAGATTTTTTCGACGCGAAGACGCAAAGGCGCAAAGAAACGCAAAGAAGAGATGGAGCGATCCTCGAATGCAGATTCTGCTTCGAGCAGCATCGGGAACCACGAAGAGTCATCTCCCATCGCGCATATCGACTTTCCTTCACACCCTTTGCGCTTCTTTGCGTCTTCGCGCCTTTGCGTCGAGATATTCTTTCCACCAGTAATCAAACCGAAGTTCGTGAACCGCAAGCTCATCAAGCCGCAGACGCTCAAGGGGTTCCGCGACCATCTGCCGGACGCGATGCTCGCCCGCGAGCGGCTCGTCGAGACCGCCCGCCGCGTGTATCGCAGCTACGGTTACAGCCCGATCGACACGCCGGCGCTGGAGTACAGCGAGATCCTGCTCGGCAAGGGAGGCGAGGAGACCGACAAGCAGCTCTTCCGCTTCCAGGACCAGGGAGGGCGGGACGTCGCGCTGCGGTTCGACCTGACGGTCCCCTTCGCCCGGTTCGCCGCGGAGCACATCGGCGCGCTCGGCACGCCCTTCAAGCGGTATCACATCGGGACCGTGTGGCGGGCGGAGAAGCCGCAGAAGGGGCGGTTCCGCGAGTTCATGCAGTGCGACTTCGACACGATCGGCACCACCTCGAACGCCGCCGACATCGAGACGCTGTTCGTGATCCACGATCTGTTCGAGGCGCTCGGCTTCGAGCGGTTCACGGTCAACGTCAACAACCGACAGGTCTTGAACGGACTGCTGGAAAAGCTCGGTCTCGTCGAGCAGGGGGTCCGCATCCTCCGCGCGCTCGACAAGCTGGCGAAGATCGGGGCGGAAGGGGTGATCCGCGAGATGTCGGAGGCGGTCGGCCTCGCGCGGAGCGACGCGGAGAAGATCCTCGAATTGGCGGCGCTCGAAGGAACGCCGGCGGACATCCTCGCCCGGCTCGACGGCTTGCTGGAAGGGAGCGGCGCGGGACTCGCGGGCGTGGAAAAACTCCGCGAGTTGTTCGCCGCGGTCGAGACGGCCGGCCTTCCCGCGGGTCGGGTGGCGCTCGACGTGTCGATCGCCCGCGGGCTCGACTACTACACCGGCACGATCTACGAGACGTTTCTGGGCGATCTGCCGGGGATCGGCAGCGTCTGCTCGGGGGGGCGGTACGACGACCTGGCCGGACTGTTCACGAACCAGCCGCTCCCGGGGGTCGGCGCGAGCCTGGGGCTCGACCGGCTGCTCGCGGCGATGCAGGAACTGGGGCTGATCGCCGCCGCGACCACGCCGGCGCAGGTGCTGGTGACGATGCTGGACGCCGATCGCGTCGGCGACTATCTGCGGATCGGCCGCGCGCTCCGCCGGGCGGGGATCGACACCGAGGTCTTTCCCGAGCCGTCCAAGCTCGCGAAGCAATTCCGGTACGCCGACCGCCGCGGCATCCCCGTCGCCCTGATCGCCGGCGCCGACGAATTTTCGACGGGCACATGGCAGGTGAAGGAACTGCAAAGGGGGGCGCAGCGGCCGGTGGAGGAAGCGGAACTCGCCGGCTGCCTCCGGGCGCTCCTGGTCGATCGCAAGCCGGACGAAGAGGACCGCTGAATCCATCGTGGTGCGGCCCGGCAGCTGGAGTCCAGGCTTCAGCCTGACGATTTCCTCGAAGATCGTCGGTTCTCGCGACAGGCTGAAGGTGTACTGCGGCGCGTCGCGGATCTTTTCCCGGCGATTTGACTCATGGCGGTTCGTGACCTACGGTTGTGGCGGAGCGTGGAGCTGCGCGCGCTTCTCCGGCGGTCGCCCGGATTCCCACGCAGCCCGCGAGACGACCCCATGACCTGCCTCCGCGAGTTCCTGCTCGACGACCAGACCGCCGCCACCGCCGTCGAATACGCCGTGATGCTGGCGGCGATCCTGCTGGCGGTGATCGCGGCCATTGCGGCGGTCGGCGCGAAAGTCAACACGCTGTACGGCAACTCGAAGAGCGAGATGGAGAGCCACGGGATACAATGAGTCCGGGTTCCCGTGTCTTATTCCGCCGTTCGGCCGGCCATGGTTCGTTGCCACATCGCTCTCGGAGGCAATCTCGGCCCCGTGGTCGAGGCGTTCGAGCGGGCGCTGGCGCGGCTCGCGGAGCAGCCGCGCATCGCGGTGGTTCGCCGCAGCGCGATCTACCGCACACGGGCGGTGGGTGACGCGGCCGAAGGCGCATTCCGCAATGCCGCCGCCGAGCTGGAAACCGATCTGCCGCCGCTCGAACTGCTCGACGCGCTGCAAGCGGTGGAACGAGAGTTCGGCCGGACCCGCGGGACCCGCTGGGGCGACCGCCCCTTGGATCTCGACCTGATCTTTTATGGCGACGCGCTGCTCGACGAGCCGCGGCTGACGGTGCCGCATCCGGCGTGCTGGTATCGGCGGTTCGTGCTCGATCCGCTGTGCGAAATCGCGCCGGAGGCGGCGCATCCCGAAAAGGGGGCGACGGTGACGGAACTGCGCGATCGTTTGCTCGAGCGCCCGCTCGTCATGTGCTGGGCGGGGAGCGGATCGCGAGACCGCCAGCGGATGAGTCAGGCGCTCGAGCGCGATCATCCCGACGTGCGATTCGGCGAGTGGAAACCCGGCAGGATGGGCTGTGCCCCGCAAGAACTGCCGAAACCTGCGCCAGAATCGGTGGGCGCCGCCCACTCGAGCGGTTTGCCCACGTTCATCGCGTGGCTGGGGGCTGTCGCCGCCGATGCGGACCGGCGCGACGAAGCGAGTTCGTTCGACGCACTGCCGCGGTTGCCGCGGCTCGATCTATCTGGCGAACCGGACCCGGAACGGGCGGCCCGCCACGTTCTCGGCGCGGCCCTCGACGAGCCGACGGTCGAACGCCCATAGCGGGCAGAAGGCAGTCGGCAGAAGGCAGTCGGCAGTCGGCAGTCGGCAGAAGTCAGAAGGCAGAAGGCAGAAGGCGGAGGGCAGAGGGCAGAGGACAACAGAGGAGCACCGGCATCGGGTCAGAGATCTTGGCGACCCGGTCCGCTGCTCGACGTTCGCCGTTCGCCGTGCCAGGCGGCCCAGGCTTCGATGCGGGCGGCATCGTCGGTGGCCTGTGCCAGTTCGGGCGGGCGCTGCTCGGGCGGAGTCAGCCGCTCGAGGCCCGCCAGGATCGCGCGGCGCACGCGGTCGTGCGGCTCCGTCCAGCCCAGTTCGACGAGCGGCCCGCGAAACCGCGTTCGTCCCGTTTCGGCCATTGCCTGCACGACATGAATCCGGATCGCCGGGTTCTCGTCGTGCGCCAGGCGGACCATTTCGAGCAGCCCCTCCTCGACCCCGAGCCGGCTGAGCGCGATCGCCGCGGCGAACCGCACGTGGCGGTCCGTGTCTTGCAGCAGCGACCGCAGCCCGCGGGCGGGAGGGAGGCCGCCTTGTCCCGGCAGGTCGTCGACGACCGCAAGATTCCCGCACCGTCCCGCGGCATCGATCGCCGCCTGCTGCACGTTGCGGTCGGCATCGTCCAGCAAGGGACGAACCCAGTGCGCGGCTTCCGACGAGGGATGCCGCCGCACGTAGCCGCAACCGAGTTGCCGGACATCGGGCCAGGAGTGATTGATCGCGATGGCGGCGATCTGCGCGCCCTCTTCGGAGCCGTCGGGCAGCACCGCTTCCATGGCGAACCGCCACGTCAGCCGGTCCTGCTCGTGCGCAAGCGCCTCGCGCAAGCGGCGGAGGACCAACGGGCTGGGCGAAGCCGCCCCCGCGATTTGCGCGAGCCGCTGAGCGCCGCGCCGCCGCGCGAAGACGTCGGGCGAGGCCAAGTCCCGCAGCGCCGCATGGGCCGGGCTGGAGGCGGAGAGCAGTTCGTCGAGCACCACCGGCGGGACAGGCGCGCGGCCCTCGAGCGCGAGCCGCTCGACGAGCGCCACGTCCCGCGGCGCGAGCCTCAGCAGCCGCTCCCGCGCCGCCGCATGCTCCGGGGCGGCGGACGGAAACCGATCGAGGTCGCGGAGCCAGGACTCGATCCGCAAGGCCTGCTGCCCATCGGCCTGCGGGGCGCGTGGGAGATCGGCCTGTTGCAGCTCGTGGAGGAAGCCCGTCGGGAGTCCGGCCTGACCGGCGATGCGGGCGACTGCGGCGCGGCGCTCTGCGGGCGTTCCCTCGGCGCGGTACGGCTCGTCGATCCTCCGCCGCCGTCGCAACTGCCGGAACCCCTCTTGCCGCATCTGCCAGGAGCTTTCCTGGAGCGCGTGCAGGAGCAGCGGGATGGCGAGGCGATCGGGCCAGTCGGCGATCGCCTCGACGGCGGCCCCCTGCACCTGGATGTTCGCGTCGCCGAGCAGTTCTCGGAGCACGAGGGCCGTGCGCGGACCGCGACAGCGGCCGAGGCCGGCGGCGACCGCCTTCCGCACGGCGGCCGATTCGTCGTTCGCATGGGGAACGAGCCGCTCCGGCCCGAGGCGGGCGAGGCCGCGGACCGCCGCCGCCCGGATCAGTTCTTCGCTGCGGACCGCCTGGCGCTCGAGCTCCGCGACGGCCTCCGGCGTTCCCAGCACACCGAGGCTGTCGAGCGCCGCGTCGCGGACGCTGAAGTCGCGGTCCGAGAGCTGCGCCTGGAGGACCCGAAACGCGGGCGGCGGCTTCGTCACCGCGAGCCATCGCGCATATAAGCGCCGCACGACCGCATCGTGGTCCCACTGGCAATTGGCGAGCGCGGCGGGCCAGCGGGGGTCGGTCGCAGAATCGATGCCGCCGCCGGCCCCGCCGGGTGGACCGGTCAACGGTCCCACGGGATGCAGGGCCGCGTGGACCAGGCACGCCTCGACCGCGGCCCTCCTCAATTCGACCGGCGCCCGCGCCGTCGAACCGGTGTCGTCGAGCGCCGCCGCCAGCGACGGGATCCGGGCGGGCGCCGCGTGTCTCGCGACGGCCCGGAACAATTCCGCGCGCGCCGCTTCCGGCAGCGACTGGCTTTCCAGGAGGAGTGCCGCCGGGGCCAGTCCGTCGATCGGGTCATCCGCCGAGGCCGCCAGCGCGCGGCACCAGGCTTCGGCCGCGGCGGCGCTCAACGCCTGATCCGGAACATGGCCCTCGGTGTCGGGACCGGAATGCGGCGGATCGACTGCCAGCCGGCGCAGCACGTCGATGCAGTCTGCCGCGCGCCCTGGAAACCGGCGGGCCAGAACGATCGAAGCGTTCCAGCCGGCGGGATCGTCGCGCGCGGCCAGCGCGCGCAACACGCGCCCGCTCGCCGGAAGCGCGAGCTCCGCTTCCCTCGCGGCCGGCGGGATGCCGTCGAGCCGGGCCAGACAGGCATCGAGTTCCACCGTCCGGGCGCCGAGCCAAGGCCCGGCAGCGGATCCCGGTGTCGCGGACGCAGAGGACGGCGACGACCCGGCTTGCTCCGCCTCGGGAGTCGCCGCGTCGAGCGGTTCGGCCTCCGCCTCGGCGGCGGCGACCGAGCGGAATGTCCAGCGATATTCGGGCGGGCGCGGGTCGTCACCTTCGCGCAGCATCGCGTGGTCGAACGCGGCGGAGCGTTCCCACCGCCCGGTTGAGAGAACGTTCGCGATCTCGGCGACCTGCGCCTCGTGCGCGGGCGGGGCGGCGCGCAGGAACAGCGCGCCCCGGCAGCCGGCAAGGGCCGCACCGAGGGCCAGCGGCAGGCAAAGGCACATCGCCGGCCGGCGCATCGCGGACGGTTTCCGAACAACGGACGGGGCACAGCGGGAGAGAGGGCCGGGAGAATAGCACTTCCCCGCGGGCGGGAGAAGGGCAGTCGCCGCCGCTCAACTGGCGGGATCCGGCCGCGCCGCGACGTCGGCGTTGATGATCAACGGGGCCAGCCCGGGAGAGATTCGCAGGTCCGTGGGCTTGCTCTGCCCCAGCCACTTACCGATCGGATCGGCCAGGGCCGGGTCGAGGGCGACCCCTTGCGGCTGCCGCATGGCCGTCGGGACGATCCGGGGTTCCTTGAGAACCAGCAGATCGAACGACGCCTCGACCGTGGCCTGGTACTTCTGCAGGTCGTTCTGCTGCCGGACCTTGAGCAGCAAACCGGCCTGCTGCTGCTCTTCCTGCCTGTTCAATGGGCGATACGCGAGATACACGCCGAAGAAGCAACTCGGCCAATAGGTCGCCTGGGGCTCGGCGATCTGCTTGAGGACCAGTTCGCGGGTCAGGTCGGCCAGGCCGAACACGATCAATTCCATGTTCACGGTGCCGTCGAGGGGCACGCGCCCCAGTTGCTTGGCGGCCTCGGACCGCACCAGGGGATGCCGATCCCGGTCCACCATGACCTTGGCCAGCGCATCGACCACGAACGACTTGTCCGCCCCGAAGTGCAACAGCTTCGCCCCCCCCAGCGCCTCGACGAGCCGCGCCTGATACCAGTAGTGCGCCTGGGGCTTGTCGGTCAATTCGGCGATGATCCGCGTCGCCACCCGGTGCCGCAGCTCGTCGTCCGGCTCGCCCGTCCGCAGGACGCGGCTCAGCCCCTTGGCCGCCCAGATCTGGACCGGCACCGGCTGCGTCGGATCGCCCAGAAGCGGGAGCAGCACCGGGGCGATGGGCGTGAAGGCCTGCTCGCCCTGCCCCGTCACGCGGTCCGGCTCGGCGAGCGACAATTGCGAGATGAAGATCGTCGCGTTCAGCCGCACGTGATAATTGTTGTCGAGCAGCAGCTTCGCTTCGTCGAGAAACGTCTGGAGCATGAACTTGCGGAACTCGAGCGCCTTTTCCTTGTTGGGCTCCGCGCTCGCCGCGCTTCCCAGGTCTCGCAAGAGGATGTCGCGGCGGCGCTCGGGAAGATCGTTGCGGTGCTTGGGGAGCGTCATCCGCCGCACGCGCCAGCGGATGCCCTTCCGGAGCAGATCCCCGTCATCCTTCAAGTTGCCGCGGCGGACGGCCGTCGAATACCGCCCGAGCTGGGTCTGGAAGGGAATCTCTTCCATTTTCTCGTCGATCAGCGGCTTCTCGATGAGCAGCGCGGCCTTCGCCGCCGGATCGCTCGCGTTCGGCGCCGAGGTGTCCTGCGCCGCGGCTTCCCGGGAGAGCGCGAGCGCCGCCATCAGCAGAAGGCCGGCCGCCAGCCATGGTGGACAGCGGAAACTGACCGCGAACGAGCGGGTCGCGCTGGAGTCGGATCGCACCGGGTGGTCCTCAGTCTTGCTCTTCAAGCCGTCTGCGACAGCGCCGGCCCGGACTCGTCCGTCGGGGACGGCGTTCCCACAAGGTACTATGAAAGCGAACGTCTGACTACATTTCTCCGCGCATTTTCTGCAAAATCTACCGTATCAGCGGCTTTCGAGGCGTGTCAAGCGCCCGCCGCGCATTCGGCCCCTCGGACCCAGTGCGGCCGCTCTGCAGCTCGCAAACTCGGCGAATTTCCGACTATGCATCGGCAATCGTTTAAGTATAATCCAGTTGATCGGCGGGTTGGGGCCGCTCGATCCGCATGTTTCGCAGGGGCGGTCCGCCCCGCAAAGGACGAGTGATGAGCAAGAACATCTACGTTGGAAATCTCCCGTTCAACACCACCTCGGAGGATCTGCGGGAGGCATTTGGAGCGTACGGCGCCATCGTCCGGGCCGAGGTCGTGTCGGACCGCGAGACCGGCCGTTCCCGCGGCTTCGGCTTCGTCGAAATGGAGACAGGCGGCGACGAAGCGATCGCCGCCCTGAACGGCAAGGACTTCCATGGCCGACCGCTGACCGTCAACGCAGCCCGCCCCCGCGAAGAGCGCGGTCCGGGGGGCGGCGGCCGGCGATACTGAGCTGCCGTCGCCAAAGTGTTATTTTCGTCTCCTTCGTCCCTGCCGTGGTCAATGACCCGATCCGGTTCAGGCCGTCTTCGAGTCGGGAAGCGGGACGAGTTTGGGGACCGGGAGGCGGACGCCGACGATCCGGCCGTGCTCCGCCGCGAGCGCGCGAAACCGCTTCTTGAGGAACGCGTACAGCTCCGGGGGCGGGCCGGCCGCCAGGTAGCGGTCGACGAGGTCGCCCATGCGGCGGTCGTACTGCTTCTGGCTGTGAGTGTGGACGTGGCAGCGGCCCCCGAGGCGGCGGATGTCGCCGTCGAAGTTCGGGCTGATGTGATACAACTCGTGGACGACGGTGATCAGCTTCTCGCGAAACGTCTGGTCGAGGAACCGCGGGAGATAGAAGGTGAGGATGTAGAGCATCTCGCGGTCGCCGTCGAACAGCCGTTCGACCGTCCACTGGCGTCCGCCGCGGATCGTCGTCAGGCGGCCGCTCTGGAACCGCAGGGGAGTCAGGCGGGCCTGCAGCCCATGGCTGACGCGGCGGCGGGCCTGCGCGAAGGCGACGGCGACCTCGTCCATGCGGACGTGGCCGAACTCGTCGAGACGGAAGACGATGTCCTTGCAGAGCCGGCGAACGGCGCGGCAGAAGTCGAAGGCTTCGCGGGAAGGCATGGCGTGCGAGAATCCGTTCTCCGGCCAACCATCATTCCGGCTTCGTCTGGTCCGCGTCCAGTCCTGCGGCAGCTTCGGGAGCGGCGGCGGGCTCAGGCCGCTTCGGCGCCGGCCCGGCCACCACGGGGGCCCGCCGCTTCTGGCGGGTGCGATCGCGCTCGCCGACGAATTCGATCAACGCCTGCCGGCCGGCGTCCCCCAGGCGGACCTTGGCCAGACGGACGACGCGGGTGTAGCCCCCGGGGCGGTCCTCGAACCGCTCCGCCAGTTCGGCAAACAGGATCTCCACCGCTTGCTTGTCGCGGAGAATGGCGAAGGCCCGGCGGCGGAGGGCGACGGCGGGCGCGATCGCCTGCGCCCACTGGTTCCACCCTTCTCCCTCGCGCCACGCCTTCCACTGCGGCGTATTGCGCTCGGCGGTGACGGCGTGCTGATCGGCATCGTCCTCGTGCGGGATCGCCTTCTTCGCCATCGTGACGAGCTTCTCGACCATCGGCCGCAGCTCCTTGGCCTTCGCCACGGTGGTGACGATGCGGCCCGGGACCCCCGGCGGGTTCTCCGCGGCCTCGTCGACGCGGACCGAGCGGATCAGGCTGCACGCGAGATTGCGGAACAGCGCCTTGCGGTGCGAGGAATTGCGGCCGAGCTTCCGGCCTTTGAGCCGATGACGCATGGGACTTACTTCGCGGAGGAGGAATGGGGGACCTTCATGCCGAGGCGGAGGCCGATCGACCCGAGCCGCTCGCGGACTTCCTGCAGCGTCGTCTCGCCGAAGTTGCGGACCTGCAGGAGCTGGTCTTCGCTCTTGGTGACGAGGTCGCGGACCGTGTTGATGCCTTCCGACTCGAGGCAGTTCGTCGCCCGCACGGAGAGGTTCAATTCCGCGAGGCTCTGATCGAGCTTGGCCTCCAACTCGAGATCGACCGGGGAGTAACCGGTGATCTCCGCCATCCCGCGGAGGCCGCTGTCCGGCGGGACTTCGGGACCCGGCTCGCGATAGGTGACGAAGGGGTTCAGGTGCTTCCGCATGATCTTGGCGGCTTCGACGAGCGCCATTTCCGGGGAGACGGTGCCGTTGGTCCACAGCTCGAGGACCAGCTTGTCGTAGTTCGTCCGCTGTCCGACGCGGGTCTCCTCGATCTTGTAGCGGACGCGGATGACGGGGGAATAGGTGGCGTCGAGCGGGATCACGCCGACCTCCGGATCGCGCTCGAAGTCCTCGGCGGCGGGCACGTAGCCGCGGCCGGTGCGGACCGTCATTTCCATGCTGAGCGGCACGTCGTCGGTCATCGTGGCGATGACGAGGTCCTTGTTGACGACCTCGACCTGCTCGTCGGTGATGACGTCGGCCCCGGTGACGACCCCCCGCTCGTGCTTCTCGATGCGAACGAGCCTGGGGGCCGCCGAAATGCTGCGGACGACGAGCGACTTCAGGTTCAGGCAGATATCGGTCACGTCTTCGACGATCCCCGGAATCGTGCTGAACTCGTGCTGGATCCCCTGGATCTTGACGCGGGTGATGGCCGCCCCTTCCAGGCTCGACAGCAGGATCCGGCGGAGGCTGTTGCCGATGGTCGCGCCGAACCCGCGCTCGAACGGCTCGGCGATGAACCGGCCGTAGGTCGAGGTCACGGTTTCCTTGTCGGGGACGACCCGGCTGGGCAGTTCCAGGCCACGCCAGCGAATGCGCATGAGAATCTCCGGTTGGACGAAATGGCGAAGCGACGGCGGCCGGGCGAGCGCCCCCGGGGGGACCGTCAGACGCGGCGCTTCTTGGGGGGGCGGCAGCCGTTGTGCGGCAACGGGGTGATGTCCTCGATGACCTTGACCGACAACCCGGAAGACTGCAGGCCGGTGATGGCGCTTTCGCGGCCGGAGCCGGGCCCCTTGACCTTCACGTCGATCTCCTTGACGCCGAATTTCGAGGCCTTCTCGGCGCAGATCTCGGCGGCGCGCTGGGCGGCGAAGGGGGTGCTCTTGCGGCTCCCCTTGAAGCCGACCGTCCCCGAGGTCGCCCAGCACAGGACGTCGCCGTTGACGTCCGTGATGGTGACGGTGGTGTTGTTGAAGGTCGCCTTGATATGGGCGACGGCGCGGGTCACGTTGCGCCGCACCTTTCGCCGTTTGGTCTTGGCCACGCGATCTCTCCTGACGAGGGTTGGATGGCAGGCCCCGAGGCGCTGCGAAGAGCGGACCCAGGCCGTGCCACCCCAAATCATTCCAGTCGATACTGCCAGGACTACTTCAGGTCCTTGACGCCCTTCTTGCCGGCCACCGTTTTCTTCACGCCCTTGCGGGTCCGGGCGTTGGTCCGCGTGCGCTGACCCCGGACCGGGAGACCGCGGCGATGCCGGGAGCCGCGGTAGCTGTGAATGTCGCGGAGCCGGGCGATGTCCTGCTGAACGTGCCGGCGGAGCTGCCCCTCGATCTCGTAGTCCTTGTCGAGCAGGCTGTTGATCCGCGCGATGTCGTCGTCCGACAGGTTCCGCGCGTCGGACTGCGGGTCGAGGCCGAGCTTGAAGCACAACTCGATCGACCGCGCGCGGCCCATGCCGTACAGATATTGCAGCGACACGTAGGTCGGTTTGTCGCTGGGGAGGTCCACGCCCTGAATTCGAGGCATTGGTCGGTGGTCAGTAGTTGGGTTGTCGGTTCAAGCCCACGGGCCACGCCCCGTGGGATGCGTGGGTCGTCCGGCGCCGCGACGGGTCGGTTGTCGAGATCGACGACGCGCTACCCCTGCCGCTGTTTGTGGCGCGGATTGGTCGCGCAGATCACGTAGATCCGCCCCTTGCGACGGACGATCTTACAGCCTTCGCAGATTCGCTTGACGCTGGCGCGAACCTTCATGACCGGGCGACTCCTCGTGTGGCGACCATCGGGCAGGGATGATCGCGGAAATCATAACGGGCCGGCGCCGCGCTCACAAGCGAACCGGCGGGCATTGGAACGAAAATCGCATCCGCGGGGACGGCCTTACCCTTCGGTCTCCAACAGGCCGGGATAGTTCCGCATCACGAGGTGGCTGTCGATCTTCTGCACGAGATCGAGGCAGACCGACACGACGATCAGCAACCCCGTCCCCCCGTAGAAACTGGCCACGAGGAAGGGGATCCCCATCGTCATCGAGATCAGCGACGGAATGATGGCCACGAGCGCGAGGAACGCGGCCCCGACGTAGGTGATGCGGACCATCACCGATTCGAGATAGGAAGCGGTCCGCGCTCCGGGACGATAGCCGGGAATGAAACTCCCGTAGTCCTTCAGGTTCTCCGCCATGTCCTTGGGATTGAAGGTGATGGCGGTCCAGAAGTAGCAGAAGAAATAGATCAACAGCACGTACAGCGTGTTGTAGATGAAACCCCGCCCCCCGCCGAAGCTCAGCGAGAGCGTGCTCCAAACCTGGACGTTGGGATAGCGGTTCGTGAGGAAGCTGAACAGGAACATCGGGAACAGCAGCAGGCTCGACGCGAAGATGATCGGCATCACGCCCGCCTGGTTCACCCGCAGCGGGAGGTACTGCCGCTGCCCGCCCATCACGCGGCGGCCGCGGACGTGCTTGGCGCTCTGGATCGGGATCCGCCGCTGCCCCTGGGTGATGAAGATGACCCACACGATGACGAACACGAACAGCACGGCCAACAGCAGCAGGCGGTCGATCCCGGTGTCGGTGCCCAGCCGCACGCCCTGCTCGAAGGCAGGCTGCAGGACTTCGAGCCCGGCCTGTGGCATGCGGGCGAGGATGCCCGCCATGATCAGCAGGCTGATCCCGTTGCCGATGCCGTAGGCGTCGATTTGCTCGCCGATCCACATCAGGAAGATCGTGCCGGCGGTCATCGTCAGCGTGCAGGCGAGGTGATACGGGAAGAAGTCGTAACCCTCGTGGATCAGGCGGTGCTCGCTGCCGAGTCCTCCCGATCCCGATAGCGAGAGGATCCAGAAGTAGCTTTGCCCGAGGCAGATGAGCACGGTGGCATAACGGGTGTATTCGTTGATCTTGCGGCGGCCGGCCTCGCCTTCCTTCTGAAGCTGCTCGAGCGGCGGATAGACGCTGCCCAGAAGCTGGAAGATGATCGAGGCGGAGATATAGGGCATGATGCCCAGGCCGAAGATCGTGCTATTGCCGATGTTCGACGCCGAGAACAGCGAGACGATCTGCAGGATTTGTCCCAGCCCCCCCTCGGTCTGCTCGGTGAGGGCCTTCATTCCCGTCTGGTCGATGAACGGCAGGGGGATGTAGAACCCCATGCGATACACGGCCAGCAGCCCGAGCGTGAGCAGGATCTTGCGGCGGAGGTCGGGGATCTTGAAGATCGTGAGCAGCTTGCCGAACATGGCCGCCGAGTCCTTTCCCGGCCGCGCCGGGGAGCATCGTTCGCCGAAATCCGTTCCGCCGGACTCAGCCGGTGACGAGGTTCTCCACGGCGCCCCCGCAGGCAGCGATCTTCTCCTCGGCCGAGCGGGAGAAGCGGTGGGCGCGGACGGTGAGTTTCTTGGTGAGCTCGCCGTTGCCGAGGATCTTCACGAAGTCGTAGCGGCCGCCGGCGAGGTTCTTCTCGCGGAGCGTGTCGGGATCGACGACGTCGCCGCTCTCGAATTTTTGTTCGAGATCGGCGACGTTCACGATGGCGATCTTGGCCGCGAACTGCTTGTTGTTGAAACCGCGCTTGGCGATGCGGCGGGCGAGGGGCATCTGCCCGCCTTCGAAGCCCTCGCGGGACTTGGCGCCGGAGCGGCTGAAAAAGCCCTTGTGCCCGCGGCCGGCGGTCTTGCCGTGCCCCGAACCCGGGCCGCGGCCCAGCCGTTTGCGTTTGCGGTTCTTGTGGATGCCGCGGAGATCGTCGAGAATCATCAGACTTCCACTCCTCTCAGCCGCGCGATGTCGTCGCGGGTGCGTACTTTCTGGAGCGCGTCGAACGTGGCGCGGACGAGGTTCATCGGATTGTTCGAGCCGTAGCTCTTGGTGAGGATGTCGGTGATGCCGACCGACTCGACCACGGAGCGGACCGCGTCGCCGGCGATCACGCCCGTTCCGGGACGGGCCGGGAGCAGCAGCACGCGGGAGGCGCCGAACCGGCCCAGGATGGCGTGTGGGACGGTCTTGTCGACGACCGGCACGCGGACCATCTTGCGGTTGGCCTCCTTGGTGGCCTTCTCGACCGCCATCGGGACTTCGACCGCCTTGCCGTACCCCCAGCCCACGCGGCCGTGCCCGTCGCCGGTGACGACCAGCGCGGTGAAGCTGAACCGGCGACCGCCCTTGACCACGCAGGCGCAGCGGCGGATCTGGACGACTTTTTCGCCGGAATCGGAACGTGTGTCGGTGGACAAGGGGCTGACCTCGATGCTGCTTCGAAGGCTATGATCGTAGCGGAATTCGCAAGAATTCCGCTGTATTGGCTGAATTCTTGCGAATTCAGCTCCGGCAGACAAGGATGTCCGCCCCACTCAGAACTGCAATCCCCCCTCGCGGGCGGCCGTGGCGAGCGCGGCGACGCGGCCGTGATACCGGTACGACCCGCGGTCGAACACGACGTACTTGATTCCCTGCTCCACCGCGCGCTGGGCGATGAGCTTTCCGACGCGGGCGGCGGCGTCCTGGTTCCCGCCGTACGCGCCGGGGCCGGCGACGTCCTTGTCGAGCGTGCTGGCCGCGGCGAGCGTCCGCCCCGAGCTGTCGTCGATGATCTGCGCGTACATGTGCACGTTGCTGCGGAAGACCGACAGCCGCGGGCGCACCGAACGGATGTGGTTGCGGACGCGAAATTCCCGTCGCTGCCGCTGCTTCGCGAGACGCTTCTTGGCTTTCATGGCTCGTTTGCTTCGCGATGAATCGAACTTGGTTCCCGCCTTCGTCACGCCGCGAAACCGCAAGCGTCCAGCCGGGCTTTCCTGATCTCTTTCAGCCTGTCGTCGATTACCCGCCGGCCAAGGCCTTGCCGGCCTTGCGACGGACGTATTCCCCTTCGTAGCGGATGCCCTTGCCCTTGTATGGTTCGGGCGGGCGGACACCGCGGATTTCGGCCGCGAACTGCCCGACCGCCTGCTTGTTCGGGCTCTTGACGATGACGTGCGTGGCATCGGGCACTTCGCAGGTCACGCCCTGCGGGATCTTCATCACGACGGTGTTCGCATACCCCACGTTCAGCTTGATCGAATCCCCCGCGAGCGCCGCATTGTAGCCGACGCCGATGATCTCCAGCTTCTTCTGGAACGGCGAGACGACCCCCAGCACCATGTTGGCGATCAGGCTGCGGCTGAGGCCGTGCAGTGCGCGGTTGAAGCGCTGGTCGTCGGCGCGGGCGACGTGGATCTGCCGGGCGGCGGAATCGTAGGAGACCTGGACGTTGGGGTGCCAGGCCCAGTGCAGTTCGCCGCCGGGCCCCTTGACGCGGATCCCGCCGTTGGCGAGGGCGACCTCGACCTGGTCGGGCACGGGGATGGGTTTTTTGCCGATTCGAGACACGTCGTTCGTTCCGCTTTCTTGCGATTCTCATGTAGGGTGGGCTGTGCCCACCGATGCGCGATCCGGACCGATTCCATCGTGCTGGTGGGCGCAGCCCACCCGACGACTTACCACACGGTGCACAACACTTCGCCGCCCACTCCCGCCTTGCGGGCCTCCCGGTTGCTCAGCACCCCCTTGTTGGTGGAGAGAATGCTGACGCCGAGCCCCTGCAGCACCTGCGGCATGTCGCGGACGCTGGAGTAGACGCGGCGGCCGGGCTTGCTGGCGCGGTCGATCGTCTGGATCACGCGCTCGCCGTTGGGACCGTACTTCAGGTTCACGCGGAGGATGTTGCGGGGCTGGGCCTCGATGACCTCGAAGTCCCAGATATAGCCTTCGCGCTGCAAGGCCTCCGCGATCCCGAGCTTCACCCTCGAGGCGGGGATGTCGACAAACGGCCGCTCGATCAGGAGCGAGTTGCGGATGCGGGTCAGCATATCGGCGATCGGGTCGGTCATCATGGGTCGCGGGTTCCTTGTCGGTTCGGCGGGGGCTACCAGCTCGCCTTCTTCATGCCGGGGACCACCCCCTGATGGCACAGCTCGCGGAAGCAGATGCGGCAGAGCGTGAACTTGCGGTAGACGGCGCGGGGCCGGCCACACAGGGCGCATCGCCGCTCGCGGCGCGAGCTGAACTTGGGCTTGCGGTTCGCCTTTTCGATCTTCGCCTTACTTGCCATGGGTCTCCCCCTCGGCACGGAAGGGCATGCCGAATTCCTGGAGCAGCGCCCGCCCTTCCTCGTTCGTGGCGGCGGTGGTGACGATGGTGATGTTCATTCCCTGGACGTTCTTGACTTTGTCGGCGTCGATCTCGGGAAACACGAGCTGCTCGTTGAGGCCCAGGCTGTAGTTTCCGCTGCCGTCGAAGGCGTTGGGGTTCAGTCCCCGGAAGTCGCGGACGCGCGGCAGGGCGAGCGAGATCAAGCGGTCGAGAAACTCGTACATCCGCTGGCGGCGGAGGGTGACCCGGCAGCCGATCTCCATCCCCTCGCGGAGACGGAACGCGGCGACCGCCTTGCGCGAACGGGTGATCTGCGGCTTCTGGCCGGTGATCATGGCGAGATCGGCGGCGGCCTCGTCGAGGAGCTTGCGGTCCTGGCCGGCCCGGCCGACCCCCATGTTGACCACGATCTTCTCGAGTTTCGGAACGGCGTGCACGTTGTCGCGGCCGAGCCGCTCCAGGAGTGCCGGAACGATCCGGTTCTTGTATTCGTCGTGCAGCCTGGGCATGGTTCGGGTCGTGTCGAGGATGTTTTCGTGATGCAAAGGGTGGTGCGAACTTCAGTTCGCACGAATTGAATCGAGATATTCGAACCTGTAGCGACGACTCGGACATTCCACAGCGCGAGATTTCAGACCTTCACCCGCTGCTTGCGCGGCCCGCCGACGGTCCCGGCCGCGGCGCCGCACTTCCGGCAGAAGCGCTCCTTGGTTCCGTCCGCGGTGAAGCGGTAGCCGACCCGCGTCCCCTTGTGGCAGGAGTTACAGTAGAGGGCGACGTTCGAGCTGTCAATCGGCAGGTCGAGGCTGAGCCGGCCGCCGGAGGGGCTTTTGGGATGCCCGCGACGGACGTGCTTGAACACGCTGTTGACCCCCTCGACGACGAGCCGCCGGCCGCCGTCGAGGATCTGGATCACCTTGTGGGGCGTCGTCCCGGCGTCGTCGCCGGAGAGGACCACCACCGAATCGCCTTTTCGAATCCGCATGGTCACACCACCTCGCTGGCCAGGCTGATGATCTTCATGAACCGCCGGTCGCGGAGCTCGCGGGCGACCGCGCCGAAGATGCGCGTGCCGCGCGGATTGCCGTCTCCGTCGATGAGCACGATCGCGTTCTTGTCGAAGCGGACATAGCTGCCGTCGGCGCGGCGCGTGGGCTGCCGGCACCGCACGATCACGCCGCGGACGACGGTCCCGGGCTTGACGGCGCTGCCAGGAATCGCCTTCTGGATGCTGACGACGATGATGTCCCCCAGGCCGGCGTACCGCTTCCGCGTGCCGCCGAGCACTTTGATCGTGCGGGCGGTCTTGGCGCCGGTGTTGTCGGCGACGTCGATTTTGGTCTGCATCTGGATCATGATGGCTGTCCCGTTGCTGCGGTTTCCGATTGTCCCGCTTCCGCCGCCGCTGGCGCGGACCGCTCGACCACGCGGACCAGGTCCCAGCGCTTCAACTTCGAGCGGGGGCGGCTCTCCACGATCTCGACGACATCTCCGACGTGGGCGGCGTTCTGCTCGTCGTGCACGTAGCAGATGGTGCGGCCGCGGACGATCTTGCCGTATTTCGGGTGGCGGTATAGCCGGGGGATCTCGACCCGCAGCGATTTGTCCATCTTATCACTGGTGACGGTCCCGGTCAGGCGTTTTCTCATCGTTCGTGTTCCGGTTGCCCGTAGCCGAATCCGCAAGGATTCGGCCGAAGCGTGCGGCCTCTCGCGGAGGCCAGGTGACTGAGGATGGTCTGAGACTCATTCCTGCTGAAGTCTGGCGAATTCAGCTACTTTGATTGTTCCAGTTCGGTCGCCAGCTCGCGCTGCCGCTGCACGGTCAGCATGCGGGCGATGTCGCGGCGGAGCTTGCGGAGATTGCTGGGGGCGTCGAGCTTTTCGGTGGCGGCCTGAAACCGCAGCTTGAACAGCCCGGCCTGCGTTTCCTTGAGCGCGAACTGGAGTTGCTCGTCGCTCATTTCGCGAAGTTCGGAGGCTTTGGTCATGGTTGAGTTGAGAGTTGTAGGGTGGGCTGTGCCCACCGGATTCGTCGATACGACTTTCGTTCCCGTGTGGTGGGCACAGCCCACCCTACTTCAAATCGCCGGAGGGCGGCCGATGAGACGGACGCGGACCGGCAACTTGTAGGCGACGCGGGCGAAGCACTCGCGGGCCGCCTCCTGCGAGACACCGGCCAGCTCGTACAACACCGTCCCCGGCTTGACGACCGCGACCCAGTGGTCCGGCTCGCCCTTTCCTTTTCCCATCCGCGTCTCCAGCGGCCGGGCCGTCACCGACTTGTGCGGAAAGATGCGGATGTACAATTTCCCCTCGCCGCGCACGTACTGCGTGGCCGCGATGCGGCAGGCTTCGATGGTCGTGGCGGCGATATGGCCGGCCTCGAGCGACTGGAGGCCCCAGTCGCCGAAGGCCACGGTGTTCCCGCGGGTGGCCTTACCTTTTATACGCCCTCTTTGACTTTTGCGATGCTTGACCCGCTTGGGCATCAGCGCCATCGCCGGACTCCTCGTCTGCGTAGTTGCCGAGATCGATCCACACCTTCACGCCGATCACGCCCTGCGCGGTCTTCGACACGGCGAACCCGTAGTCGATGTGCCGCTGGAGCGTCGAAAGAGGAATCGACCCGCGATTCGCCTTTTCGGTCCGCGACATCTCGGCCCCGCCGAGACGGCCGGACAATTGGATTTTGATTCCCAGTACGCCGGCTTCCATCACCTGGTCCAACGACCGCTTGATGGTCCGCCGGAAGCTGCCGCGCTTCGCGAGCTGCTGGGCGATGTCCTCCGCCACCAGCACCGCGCTCCGCTGCGGATTGTTGACTTCGACGATCTTCAACTCCATCCGGCGGCCGGTGAGCTCCTCGAGCTCTCCCTTGAGCCGATCGACCTCCTGCCCCTTGCGGCCGATGATGATTCCCGGCCGGGCCGTGAACAGATGCACGACGACCTGATCGCGGGTCCGCTCGATCTCGATCTTGGGGATGCCGGCGAACTCGTATTTCGTCTTGATGAACTTCCGGATCTTGTGGTCTTCGACGAGCAGCCCGCCGAAGTCCTTCTTGGAGGCGTACCAGCGGCTGCGCCACGGCTCGGTGATGCCGATGCGAAATCCGGTGGGATTGATTTTCTGACCCATGGCGGGTGGTCCTTCGCTGCGGGGCTCGGCCCGCCGGTTCGAATCGGGGATTTCGCTGAATCAGAGGACTTCGGGGACTTCGATTCCGACATGCACGTGCGCCATCCTCCGGCGAATGACGTAGGCCATGCCGCGGGCGCGGGGCTGCATTCGCTTGAACATCGGGCCGCCGTCGGCGCGGGCCTCGACGATTTTGAGCCGGTCGACGTTGCGGGCGCCGCGGTCCTCGGCGTTGGCCAAGGCGCTTTTGAGCACCTTCTCCAAGATGCGGGCCCCGCGGTTGGGAAGATAGCGCAGCGTGTTCAGCCCCTCCGCGACGCTCTTTCCACGGATCAGGTCCGCGAACGGGCGGACCTTCCGCGACGAGATGCGCGCGTGCTTGTGGGTCGCTCGAACGAGTGCCATTACCGTTTGCCTTTCGCACCGTGTCCGCGGAAGGTGCGGGTGGGGGCGAACTCGCCCAGCTTGTGCCCGACCATTTCCTCGGTGACATAGACGTTCATGAACGTGCGGCCGTTGTGGACCAGGAACGTGTGCCCGATGAAGTCGGGCGAGATGGTCGACGCGCGGGCCCACGTCTTGATGGGCTCGCGCCCTCCCGCGTCGTTCAGCCGCTCCACTTTGCGAAGCAGCTTCTCGTCCACGTAAGGCCCCTTTTTCAGCGACCGTCCCATGTTGGCTCTTTGTCAGTAGTCAGTTGTCAGCGGTCAGCAAACCGTAGGCAGTAACGGTCCAGCCTCTGTCGTCGATCCTCGAATCTTCCCTCACACCTTGAGCGTCCCGTACCGCCGCGACTTGCGGCGGCGGATGATCGCCTTCGACGAGGCCTTGCGGCGCTTCCGGGTGCGGCCTCCCTTGGCGAGCTTGCCCTTCGGACTGCACGGGTGCCTGCCGCCCGAACTGCGGCCCTCGCCGCCCCCCATCGGATGGGCGACGGGGTTCATCGCCACGCCGCGGACGTGCGGCCGGCGGCCCATCCACCGCTTCCGCCCGGCCTTTCCGAGCACGATGCTGCTGTGTTCCGCGTTGCCGATCGCGCCGACGGTCGCCCGGCAGGCGCTCGGCAGCCGCCGGACTTCGCCGGACGGCAACGTGATCTGGGCCCACTTCCCTTCGCGGGCATTGACGACCGCGGAGGTCCCGGCGCTGCGGCACAACTGGCCGCCGCGCCCCGGCTGCATCTCGATGTTGTGCACCTGGGTGCCGAGGGGCACACGGCTGAGCGGCAGGCAATTCCCGACCTTGGCCTCGACACCGTCCCCGCTTTGCACCATGTCTCCGGCGGCCAGCCCCTCGGGGGCGAGGATGTACCGCTTTTCGCCGTCGACGTAGTGCAGCAGGGCGATCCGGGCGCTGCGGTTGGGATCGTACTCGACGGCCGCGACCTTGGCGGGCACGCCATCCTTGGTCCGTTTGAAATCGATGATCCGATACATCCGCTTGTGCCCGCCGCCCCGGTGGCGGGCCGTGATCTTGCCCTCGTTGTTCCGGCCGGACGACCGCTGGACCTTGATCAGCAGCGTCTTCTCGGGCTTCTTCTTGCGGTCGGTGATTTCGGCGAAATCACTGACGGAAGCGCCGCGGCGTCCGGCCGAAGTGGGCTTGTATTGTCGAATTCCCATGAGCGATTCTCCTAGAAGAAGGCGATCCGGTCGTCGTCGTGCAAGTGGACGACGGCCTTCTTCCAGCTTTTGGTGTGTCCCTGCGTCAGGCGATGCCGGCGCGGCTTGCCCTTGCGGTTCTGCGTGTGGACCTTGAGCACCCGCACGTTCCACAACTCCTCGACGGCGCGGCGGATGTCGTGCTTGTTCGCGTCGGTGCTGACCTCGAAGGTGTAGGTGTTGTACCGCTCCGACAGGTGGGTCCCCTTTTCGGTGACCAGCGGGCGGAGGATGACCTGGTGCGGCTCGAGCTGCAATCCGGTCGGTCGGGGGGCGGTGTCGTTGGTCATGCTGATGCTCCTCAGTTCTGCTCGCCCCGGGCCGATTCCCGCAGCCGGTCGAGCGCCGCCCGCGTGACGACCAGTTGCCGGCGGCGGAGCAGGTCGTAGGCGTTGAGCTCGGCGGCGGGAGAGACGCTCAGGTTGGCGATGTTCCGGGCCGACCGCCAGACATTGGCGTCGTGGCTCTCGACGGTCAACAGGCAGCTCGCGCCGCCGAGACCGAGCGCCTTCAGGACCGCGGCGACGACCTTGGTCTTCGGCTCGTCGACCGCCAACTGGTCGAGCACGACGACCTGATCGTCCTGGAACTTGCTCAACAGCGCCATCCGGGTCGCGAGCTGCACGGCCTTTTTCGGAAGACGGTAGCCGTAATCGACCGGCCGCTTTCCGAGCGAGTGGCCGCCCCCCACGCGGACGGGGGTGCGGCGGTTGCCGGCGCGAGCGCGGCCGGTCCCCTTTTGCCGGTACAGCTTCTTGGTGCTGCCGCTGACTTCGCCGCGGTTCTTGGTCTTCACGGTCCCGACGCGGCGATTGGTGTGGTACATGACGATCACGTCATGCAGCAGCTGCTTGCTGACGCGCGGGGCGAGCTCGGCGGGGTCGAACTGGTACGTCCCCACCTCGGCGCCGGTCGCGTCTCGAATCGGAAGAGAAATCATGGCCTAGTGCTTGTTGGTGTGCCGCAGAATGACGAACTGCCCGTTCGGGCCGGGGACCGCCCCGCGAACGAGCAGCATGTTGTTTTCCGGATCGACCTTCACGACGCGGAGATGGCGGATGGTGACCCGCTCGTTGCCGTACTGGCCGGCCATCCGCATGCCCTTCATGACGCGGGACGGGTCGGCGCTCTGGCCGATCGAGCCCGGGTGCCGGTGGACCCGCTTCGCCCCGTGACTCGCGGGCTGCCCCTGGAAGTTGTGCCGCTTCATCACGCCGGTGAACCCGCGGCCCTTCGTCTTGCCGATCACGTCGATATGGGTGACGTCGGCGAACAGGCCGGCGTCGAGGGTCTGGCCGACCTCCAGGCCGTGCTCTTCCCCGTCGGTGCGGAACTCGCGGATGAACCGCTTGGGCTCGCAGTCGGCCTTGGGAGGCAGCTCGACGCCGGCCGATTCCCGCTGCTTGCGGCGCTTGCCGGCGAGCGCGGTGACGTGCCCCCGCTCGGCGCGGGAGGCGAGGCGGCGGGGCTTGTCGGCGAAGCCGAGCTGCACCGCCTCGTACCCGTCGCGATCGCGCGTGCGGACCTGGAGCACGGTGCAGGGACCGGCCTCGATGACGGTCACGGGCAGCAGATTGCCCGCGTCATCGTAGACCTGCGTCATGCCGACCTTGCGGCCTAAAAGTCCGACGGGCATCGTTCCGCCTTCCACCTGTTCTCATGGCACGCGACCGTGCCGCGGAGCCCCCGGAGAGGGAACCCCCTTGAAAAACCGAAAAACCGTAAAATGCGTCGCACAAGGCGCTCGACCCGACATCACTCCGGATCTCGGATCGCCCGGACCGAAGCCCGGTTCATGACGGAGTCCGTTCCGGTGAGTCGCCGGGCGCGAGGATCACCCTCCGCCTGCCGACGCTTTGATCTTGATGTCCACCCCCGCCGGAAGCGACAGCTTGTTGAGGGCGTCGATCGTCTTCCCCGTGGGCTGGATGATGTCGATCAGCCGCTTGTGCGTGCGGATCTCGAACTGCTCCCGCGACTTCTTGTCGATGTGCGGGCTGCGGAGGACCGTGTACCGCTCGATCCGCGTCGGCAAGGGAATCGGGCCGTGAACGACCGCGCCGGTCCGTTTCGCCGTGTCGACGATGTCGGAGGCCGACTGATCCAGCACGGAGTGATCGTAGGCCTCCATCCGGATTCGGATTTTTTCCTGATTCGCCACGGCTACTCAACCATCCCTTCCCAAACGGCTTACGACATCTCCGACGCCCGCGGAACGGGAGTGGGAAACAAAGGATCGTAATGCGGAGGAATTTCTTTGTCAACGAACCTGCGTCGCATTTCGGAGCCGAATCGAAAAAGTCCGTCCGGCACGACCACCGTCAGCCGCGGGGCGTTCGAGGATCGCTGTGGCCGATCGGCTCGGAGGCATGGGGCGTCCCGCCTCGGCAAGGAAAACCCCGCCGATTCGCATTGAAAAGCATAAGCGTCCTTTGATACAGTGCCGATGCTGAAGGAGTGCCCGGAATCGCCGATGCCGGCGGCGGTTCTCCCGGCGGGCCACGGACGATCCTGGATTGCGGGAAGGGACGCGATGCTCACGCTTCACGAATCGGGACGGCACCGCACCTGCGCCGGAGTCTCGCGCCGCGAGTTGCTCAAGGTGGGCGCACTGGGGCTGGGGGGATTGACCCTCGCGGACCTGTTCCGCGCGCGGGCGCACGCCGCCGATTCGGGCCGCATCCTCAAGGACCGGGCGGTCGTGCTCCTGTTCCTGCAAGGGGGGCCGGCGCACATCGAGCTGTTCGACCCCAAGATGACCGCCCCGGCCGAGATCCGCAGCACCACCGGCGAAGTCGCCACCAGCCTTCCCGGCGTCACCTATGGCGGCACCTTCCCGCAGCTCGCCCGGCTCGCGAAGCAGACGACGATCGTCCGCTCCTACGGCACCGGCAATGGCGACCATAAGTACGTCGGCACCGTCACCGCGGGGAACCCGCTGGAAGCGTCGGCGGGGGCTCTGTACGCCCGCGCGGCGGGGGCGAACCATCCCGTCAGCGGATTGCCGACCAACGTGCTCGTCACCGGCGAAACAGTCCAGCCGGGGCTCGAGCTCGAGCGGAACTTCGAGACCGAAGCGCTTCCCGGCCTGACCACCGCCGGCAGCCTGGGGGCGACGTTCGCCGCGTTCAATCCCTCGGGGGGCGGCGAATCGAAGAGGAACATGGAGCTGCGGATGCCGCGCGTCCGGCTCGACGACCGCCGCAGCCTGCTCGGCTCGCTGGACCGCATCCGCCGCGACGCCGACGCCGCCGGCCTGCTCGACTCGGTCGACGAGTACCAGCAGCAGGCGTTCGACGTGATCACCCGCGGCGCGGCCCAGGCGTTCGACCTCGCGCGGGAAGACCCGCGGACGATCGCCCGCTACGACACGTCGCACATCTTTCCCGCGGAGCGGCTGCAGGCCTACTTCGACATGCGCCGCGCCACGAACCTCCTGGGAAAGCAGATGCTCCTCGCCCGCCGGCTCGTCGAGGCGGGCTGCGGGTTCGTCACCGTGGCCGACGCCGGCTGGGACATGCACGGCAACAACAACAGCCTGCCGAAGCTCTCCGGGATCGTCCCGCTCGGGCTGCAGGTGGACCACGCGGTGAGCGCGTTCCTGGAGGACGTCCGCGAGCGGGGGCTGTCGGAGAAGGTGCTGCTCGTCGTCACCGGCGAGATGGGCCGCACGCCGCGGATCAACAACCGCGGCGGCCGCGACCATTACGGAGAACTGACGAGCCTCCTGTTCGCCGGCGGCGGGCTGAAGATGGGGCAGGTGATCGGCGAGTCCGACGCGCAAGCCGCCCGGCCCGTGACGACCCCCTACGGCCCGAAAGCGCTGCTGGCGACGATCCTGCACACGCTGTTCGACATCGGCGAATTGCGGCTGGCGCACGACCTGCCGACCGACCTGATCCGCACCGCGACGGAGCACGAGCCGATTCGGGAATTGGTGTGAAGAGGCTCTTCAGCATATAATGGCACGCGGGGCTTGACCGAATAAGCATGGCCCAGGGACCGATGGGTTCGCTTCCAGATGAGGCCCTCGTGGTCCGTGGCGGCCAGAATCTACGGAAGAACTTCGTCAATGCCTCGGGCGCGACGCTCGATGCGGAAGGAAAGCTTCAAGATGTGTCGGTCAATTCAGCGCCGGGTCTGTCCGTTTTCGAGTTGACTGCCCGTAATCCGCAGACCGGACATCCCGGGATCCCCCACAACCAGATCGGCGTGACGACTGTCGGTGAAATCCGCAACGCCGGCGGCGATGTCGTTCCCACTTCCACACGCACCAACCCGCATCACGCCACGCTGAGCGGACTGACGCCGGAACAGGCGAGCCGCTTGTTCCGTCCAACGATCAAGAACCCGCGCCCCTAGGGCTTTTGCTCTCGAGGAAACCCGCAATGGCATCCCCCAGGATTTACGCCGATTTCCACGATCTCGACGACTTGAATCGACTGCGGTTGACGAGCGTGGGGACGCAGCAAGACATCGAGCGGCACGGCATTCAACTCCAGGAGGGGCTGGCACTGACCTTCTACACCGACGACGCCGACGACCAGGGCCGACCGGACGAGTTGCGCGTCGATGGGGTCGTGCGCTTCAACGAGGACGAGCAGTGCTGGGTCGCGGAAGTGGATTGGAACGCGGTGCGGCACGCGTCGGAAGAGCGAGCCTCGGCCCAACCGGACTCGGCCGCCACGAGACGATAACCAGCAACAAGCTATCGTCGAACAACCGACGAACGATTCGAAAGACGCGAATTCAGGAATGGCAAGTAGCGCAGGGTGCGTGAAGGCTTTGCGCAGACGCACCGCCATTCCGATGAAGCTGGCCGTCGCGGGACGTCGCCACGACGACTCCACAATCCGGCTCTGGTGCGTCGGCACAACGCCTTGACGCACCCTACCCGGCTATGAGCGCCAAACCCATGACCGCTCTCAACGGACTTCGTCGCATCGCCGCGATCGCCGCGCTGCTGGCCTTTCTGACCTTCGCCGCATTCGACCAATCCTTCGCGTGGGAGGCTGGCGGCGGCGGAGTTGCCGCGCGGTCATATTCGATCGGCTTTCCGCCCTCGCCGTGGCTGACGGTCGCGCAGAACGGGAACGGTCCGATTGGCGCGGTCGCGTGGAACCCGCCGGCGATTCGCATCGCGGCGGCATCTTGGTCGTGCCTGTTCCTCGCTATCGGGCTGCTCGGGCTCGCCATCTGGTACGTCAGTCGTCGTTTCGATGCGCAGCGAAGCATTCAGCATGAAAACTCATGAATTCACCCTCATTCTCTCCGGCGTCGCCAAGATCACCCCGGAACTGGCCGATGCGCTCTACACCGCGACCGGCGGCGACATCGAACTCAACTGCGCAACGGCGTCGCGTTCGTGGAATTCTCCCGGCCGGCGGCGACGCTCCGCGATGCCGTGACGAGCGCGATACATGAAGTCGAGGGCGCCGGTCTCGGCGTGCGCGTGATTCGCGTCGAGTCGGACGCCGCCAACGTCATCGCGAAAATCAACGCCGACCTGCTCGGCGTGGCAAGTGCTTGACGGTCGACACCACGGCCCTCGAAATGAGCGGCCTGCCATTGCGACCACCGGACCGCTTCCACCCGGACCCGACGGCACTGGAATACCACCGCGAACAGGTCTTCGCGGGGTGATCTCCCGCTGGCGCGGCACTACCAAGCATTTCCGCCGGCCCTACATCAAATCCAACTGGATCCGGATCGCCTGCTCGACCGCCTTCATGTCGTTCGCGGAGAGTCGGCCGAGGCGGTTGTCGAGGCGCTGCTTGCTCACGGTCGCGAGCTGATCGGCTATCGCCTTGTGGCGCTTCCCGCGAACCTTCACCGACGCCTCGCTGGGAAAGATCCGCTCGACCGACGTGGTGAGCGGGACGACCTGCACGCGGTTCAGGTGCTTGTTGGAAGCGTCGTTGCTGACGATGACCGCGGGACGATCCTTGCGGACTTCGCCGCCGACCGACTGCTGGAACGCGACCCACCAGACTTCACCGCGCTTCATCGGCGACATCCTCGCACGTGGCGTCGGCCCATTCCGCGGCGTCGCGTTCGCGCTCCTCGTCCTCGGCCATCTGGCGGTAAGCGAGGTCGAGATCCTTGCCGATGACGTGCGGACGGACGAGCGTCTCGATGAACCGGCTGATTCGCCGCCGCCCGACGACGGCGTGCAGCCCCGCGTACACCCGCTCGTCGAGCGTGATCGTCAGTTTCTTCTGCATGGCGGCCCCCTCAAGCCAATACGTGTATCGACACGTATTGTACGTCAGGCCGCGGCGCCGGTCCACCGCTTCATAACCGGCCGATGATCTCCGCGAGCGTGTCGCCGCGGGCCATGCCGTGGAGGAAGCGGAAGGCGTCGCGGAGGTTGCTCTTGCCGGACGCATTCGTCCCCACGACGACGGTCAACGGCCCCAGCGCGAGCGTCGCGTCGCGAAAATTCTTGAACCGCTCCAGCCGCAGGGATTCGATCATCGCTTCGATCCGCTTCGGGTCGCATCATGGGGGAGGATCGCCGAAGCGCATTGTAGTCAGTCGCGTTCCAGAAATCGCAGGATGCGGCGGCGGAGCGCGTCGCGTTTCGCGGGAACGGTGGCGCATTCCCAGACGACCAGCACCCTCCACCCGGCACGGCGGAGCTTGCGGATGGTGCGTTCGTCGCGGGCCGAATTCCGCTCGATCTTCGCCCGCCAATACCCCCGCCGAGTCCGCGGCACCCGACACCGCCCGCACGAATGCCCGTGCCAGAAACATCCCCGCACGTCGATGATCTTGCGATGCCGGGGAAATATGAGGTCCGGCGTGCCGGGCAATTCGCGCACATGCAGCCGATAACGATAGCCCAGTGAATGCACCATCCGCCGCACGACCATTTCGGGAGCCGTGTCGGTGGCCCTCACGGCCGCCATGATTCGGGACCGCTGCGCTTGGGTGAAAGTATCCATGCCCGTTTTCGCCCACGGCGTGACGCTGCCGGTGCTTCCAATTTGGGAGCATTGACGGCTCACGGTAAAATCGCGGGGCTACTGGATTTCGAGTCCGACGTTACGGAGGAGAAGCATGCAGGCGAGACCCGAGCAACCGATTCGTCGCGACTTCCTTGATTGGAGCGGCGGGTTCCCGCCGGAATCGGAACGCGACATCTTCGTATACATCGAGTACGCGCTGCCCAAGCAGTTCGTCTCGGACAGCGCAAGGGATTTCCTGCGCCACTGGATGGAGGAGGAAAGCCGAGAGACAAGGCGCTAAAGCAGGTTCGGCGGAATTTCGATCAGCATGGAAGTGTCGTGATCGACTTCTCCGACTCGCTCGTTGTAGATTTCGAGGAGATGACGCAGCTCGCTCTTGAGAGGAGTCGTGCGGTCGAAGCCGACCGCCTCATCCATGTTCTTTGCGATGAACGACTCGATCGAGTCGACTTCTATTCGTCCGGGGCCGGCTTCGTAGTCGGCGAGTTGGCGTGCCTGTTCCAGATTCTTCCGAAGAACGAGCAAGTAAACTCCCAAACCGGCATCCAGATTCTCGACGGCCTTATGCAGCAATTCTCGCGTCGCCGCCAGAGTGATATGGAATACCGTGTTGCCGACGTGGAAGTCTCCGCCGTACCCCGCTTGCATGTCCGCAGCACTGAAATGCTTGTTGCGAATCGACTTGTCCGGGTAAATTACCGCCAACTTCGCGCCGATCAAGTACTCGGCGACGGCGTCACATTTTCTCGTGGCCTGCGCATTCGCGAGAATTGTCCCGATGAAGTGGGAGGTTGCCTTCGACTGGTCGAACGACGCGCGGACCCGCTTGACTTGATGAAAGCGATCGACAAAGCTCGTCACAATGTGTCGCAGCATCGCGTTCAGCGCTCTCACCCGTTGATCGGGCGGGAGTTCATCGAGCCGAAGCGGGATCATCAGTGCGAGCAGCTTTGCAATGTCACCTGGCGTGCCGCGGTTCGTTCGCCCGCCAATCCTCGATAGCTCGCGCTCTTCGCCGAATTCGAGCAGAATCCTCTTCACTGAAGACACCGACAAACCCTTGATCTGCGCCTGCCCACCCGAGAGGTGCGAAGCGATTTCGAGATCATAATCCGTCCGGAGGCGGGAGAGGACGACGAGAGATGCCTGAATTGAGCCTTTGGCCGGAAGGTCGTCCTGATGCCGGCTCAGTCCTTCATACCACTCATTCAGGATCCGGATTGCATCGTGTTCAGCAGGCATTGCACTCGGTCTCGGGCAGATGCATGAGCGTTGCAGATGTAACTTTACTTGACGTAAGCGAGGCAGTGCTTTGCAATCCACTCGACCGCCGGCACGCACACCGCGTCGCCGAAGCCGAACAGAGCCTGATTCAGTGGAACTCGAATGATGAAGGTGTCCGGGACGCCCTGAAGTCTCGCACACTCGCGGGCCGTCAACAGCCGCACCTGACGCCTTCCCCGTCCCGCCTTGAAAAGAATCTGGCGGCCGCTGCCGCCGCGCGGCGTGCGCAGACATCCAGCGATCCCGTCCGTGCGAAGTTCGGCCATGCTTCGCTCTTTGCGAACCCTGCGAAATGCCGTCGCATAGCTGATCGTTCGACTTCGAATCATCCGATCGGCTTCGGCGCGATGGCGGTCGCTCAACTGGTTCATGAAGTAGTCGACGCGTCGCTCGTTCCACCAGTGCGCGTCGTTGTCGGGAAGGATTTGGATGATTTCTTCGAGGCTATGGGAACGCGCTGGCAGCGGCGGAAGCTCCCGAAAAGACCAGCGGATTCCCGGATGGGCATTGATGTAGCGAAGCAGGGCCGCAGGGCGTGCGGATGATTCCAACGCAAGGGACGGGACGCCACCCGCTTCGCCGCGTCGCGCGACGACGAACAGGCGAGCGCGGCTCTGCGGCACCCAATGAGTCGCGTTGAGAATCACCGGGTCGACTGAATATCCCAACTCGTTCAGCGCTCGCATCGCCGTTTCGAAATCGCGCCCTCCGTTGCTGCTCAAGAAGCCCAGAACGTTTTCAATGAGCACTTGCGGCGGCCTGCGCTCCCCCATTTCGCGAAGAATGCGAATCATCCCCCAGAACGCGGACGACTCCTTCCCGTTCAAGCCTTCCCACTTGCCCGCGATCGAGAGATCGTTGCATGGGAACGACGCGGTCAGGAGTTCGCAGTCCGGCACTTCGTCGGCGCGCAAATCGTGGATGTCGCCGACCACCAAATGGCTATCGCGCGGCCAATTGTGCCGGTACATCTCCGCTTTGGCGGAATCGATATCGTTGGCGAATACGACCTCCCAGCCCTGGCGTTCAAGCGCCAAGCGCACGAGGCCGATTCCGGCGAACAGTTCGACGGCGCGAGGCTGAGCGGGACGTCTCCGCGAATTGGCCAACGTCAAGCGGTACGTGCGGGCGGAGACACGTTCGAGCGCCAGCCGATCGCCTGCGGCAATCTTGTGGTGCTCGAAGAAGCGACGAACCCAGCGGCGGCCCCGAAAAAAAGCGCGCGGCTTCCCCGTCGCCGCGACGGAACCGATGTCGGTTCGCACGACTTCGTTGAGGCCGTCCAAGTAGATTTCGATCTCGCGAGATGTCGAACCGTCGGACTTGCGAGAAGGACCGACGCAATCCGGCGGAAGAAAATCGTACAATCCGCGCACGTAGAGGTGATTCTGCCGAATGTTTCCCGGCGTCACCTCGATCAAGCGCTTTTCGTCGGCAGGAGCTACTGACGGCACGGCGGATTTCCTCTGTTCCCTCAGAGACGATCGGACGGGTGCGTCCGCGAAATCTTCGGCGAATGGTCGAGTGGCGATTCTATCAAGCGGTCACTGATTTTTCGCGGTAGTATCCCCTCCCCGCCTCCAGCGCCTGCGGCAGTTTCTCCGGGTCTCTGCCGCCGGCTTCGGCCATGTCGGGGCGGCCGCCGCCGCCTCCGCCGACGATCTTGGCTGCCGCCTGCACGCATTCGTTGGCTTTCACGCCTTGCTTCACCAGATCTTTGCTGACGGCGGCGA
>JBBDNU010000061.1:0-33170 GCA_040877365.1 Planctomycetales bacterium | reverse complement strand
GTCCGCACCCGGCAGAGTACCCGGCCCTTCAAGAGTGGCGGTGGTGGGCGCTTACTCTACAAGTGGTTCTTGCGTCGCCGCATCCGGGAGAGAAGTGCGATCCCGGAAATCGCGAACAGGGCCACGCTTGACGGCTCGGGGATCGGCACTTGATCCGAAACCTGAAAGAGTTGCATGTTCTGGAAGCTCAAGGTGCCATCAGCGCCGCCATCGAACCCGACAACCAATTTCGCGCCGAGGAAGTCAAACGCTGGGCTCCCCGTGAAGGGGCCGTCGAAGAACGGCGTCCAAGGGTCGCCGTCAAGACGGAAGAATGCCGTCACGTTCCATCCGTCACCGGCAGAGTCCTTATAGAACTCCATCGCCAAGTCGAAATCCGACGCCGTCAGATCTCCCGGATTCAGGCCGTGGCTGGTGATGCCTTCCGACGTGAAGGTCTGATAGGCTTGGAAGAGGGTGCCGCCTGCCGCGCCCGTCGCATCAAGGCGAAAATTGATCCCGAGGTTCTTGAAGGTGCTTCCCGTTTCGGCATCTTGAATGTTGAAGTAGATGAAGCGATCGGCGCCGCCGGTCACGCCCGTCGAATCGATTCCCAGAACCTCAAACCGCCACGGAGTGCCCGCGGTGCTTGGCCCGATCCCGCCGATGTCGCCCTTCCAATCATTGGGCGGAGCCTGAGTGAAAAATTCGTGCGCGCCCGCACCACCGCCAAACCCGCTCAATGTCTGTGGACCGGTTTGGACCGGCGGGGTCGTCATCGGTGCGGCTTGGAGAGCGGCGGGCGACAATGCGATTGCCGCACACATGCACGCGTTTCGGAGGATGGACATTGCTGACCCCTAGTTGCGAGTTCCGGGATGTAGCAGCGCGCATCGATCGCTGGATCATTGACGCAGGCAGCGCCAATTCAACTCCCAACGATTCATCGATGAATCTCTGTTTTCAGCAAGGGGCGTGCCGAATGTAATGAATATATCAAATCGAACAGTATTCACGGCGAGAATCTCTTGGGAAGGCCACTTTGGCCAGCCAGAGCTATCGCTTTCTTCGAGCAATACTCAACACGCGTTTCCAATGACGAACATACGTGTGAACGATGGTTTACACCAATCGCAGGGCGGCGCCGCCGCCGTTCAGGCGGCAGAGTCGGGCAGGCGGAACGCTCCAGTCTCGATCGGCAGCGCGAGGTTCGCCGAGGCGCTGTTGCACGCCGAAGAAGAAAGGGAGAAACCATGAACGTGGTGGTCTGGGCGCGGGTCTCGTCCCGCGAGCAACGCGAGGGGTATTCCATCGACGCTCAGTTGCGGGCGGATCGCAATCGGGCACAGCAGAACGGCTGGGGGATCGCCCGCGAATTCGTCGTCGCCGAGTCGGCCAAGCGCGGGGCCGAGCGGAAGGCGTTCAATGAGATGGTCGCGTGGGTGAAGGCCAACGCCAAGCGGGAGAAGATCGGGGCCATCCTCAGCCACAAGCTCGACCGGGTCTGCCGCAACATGCGGGACGCCGTCCGCCTGCAGGAACTCGAGGACGTCTGCGGGGTGCAACTGGCATTCGTCGACAACCAGTTCGGCCCGGGCGCGGCGGGGGCGCTGTCGTTCAACGTGATGGCCGCCGTCGCCCAATACTACAGCGACAACCTGCGTTCCGAGGTCATCAAGGGCCTCGACGAGAAGGTCCGCCAAGGCTGGCCGACGGGCAGTGCGCCGTTCCGCTACGTCAACAGGAACGACCGCGACGAACCCGTGCAGCCGCACCCCGAGAAGGCGGCGTCGCTCGTCCGCATCTTCGAGCTCTACGCCTCCGGGGGCCATTCGTTCGAGAGCCTCGCGGAACAGCTCGCCCGCGAGGGGC
Organism: Planctomycetales bacterium; assembly: GCA_040877365.1. Taxonomy (GTDB): domain Bacteria; phylum Planctomycetota; class Planctomycetia; order Planctomycetales; family Planctomycetaceae; genus JBBDNT01. The sequence goes on along the minus strand of JBBDNU010000061.1, from coordinate 31,319 downwards.
ACACGTTCCGCCCCAGCCAGCCGCGATTCAACCGCACGGCGCTCTCGTACATCCTCGGGAACCGCTTCTACATCGGGGAATTGCACCGGAACGGGCAGGTCTTCGAGGGGCGATACCGGCGGATCATCGACCGGGCGATTTTCGACGCCTGCCAGGACGTCATGAACGGCCGCAACCGACGGACGGGAAAGCCGAACCTCCCGATGTCCGGGGGGCTGTTCCGCTGCGCGTACTGCGGGCAGTCGATCACCGGGGAATGCGTTCGCCGCAAGCTGCGGGGCGGCGGCGTCCGCGAGCACGTCTATTACCGGTGCGCCAACAACCATCCCGGCCCCGACCATCCGATCGTCCGCTGGAAATCCGCCGACCTCGAGCAGGCCGTCGTCGACGACCTGGCGCGAATGCAGTTCCCGTCGCCCGAGGTCGCGGAGTGGTTCCGCACCGAACTCCACGCGGCGGTGTACGACCTCACGGCCTACCGCAGGCGGCAGACGGGGTCGCTGGCCAAGCGGAAGACGGAATTGGCGACCATGCAGGATCGCCTCCTCAACGCATACCTCGCGGGCACGATCGACGAGGACGTCTACAAGGCCAAGTCGAACGAGTTCAAGGCGGAAGCGGCCAAGATCGACGAGTCGCTCGTCGAGATGGGCGACGCGGACGCCGCACGCGGGGAAACGGCGCTGGCGCTCTTCGATTGGACGCAACGGGCCGCGGAATTGTGGCGAGGTTCAAACAGCGCCGTCCGTCGCGAGATCCTCGACGCGGTCTGTTTGAACCGCGTGTTGGACGACGCAAACCTCGTCACGACAAAGAGAAAGCCCTTCGACGTACTCGCCGAAGGGCCAAGTTTTGAGAAGAGTCGGGACGACAGGATTCGAACCTGCGACCTCTTGACCCCCAGGGTGGAATCCGGACACCCGACAAGGCGCGTGAAACCCCTATATTTGCAGACTCTAACGCCATTTCGCCCCGGTTGCAAGATACCACCGACTACCACGCGTTTCTCCCGAGATTTGCGCGGGTCCGGGGTAGTGTGGTGGTAGAAAGGTGGTAGTGGCGCTCGGTCGCTCCGGTAAAGGCCTTCGGTCGAGGACTCAAGAACTGGGGCAGGTGGTTCGATTCATTGCCGATCGGCGGTCGGACCGCCGATCGGCAAACATATTCTGAATTTCGTTCCCTTCGGCAATCTGATGATGTGCGTTGCTTGAGCGAAGATCATGGTAGATCATCAGGCAGCGCCCTGATGACGAATCCCGGTCAGCGGCGGGTGGTAGCCAGCTTCCTGTCGGCCAGAAGTCGCTTCAGACGGGCGACGGTCTCGGCGTGCACTGCTTTGGCGGCCAGATTGGCGGACTCGGTGGGATCTTTCTGGTAATCGTAGAGTTCGACCCCATACCGACCGTCTCCCCATTCGGTGTAGCGGTAGCGGGGAGTGCGAATCGTGAAACCGTCCACGCGCAGGTCTCCTTCCCGGGGCTTCAGGCGGCTGACGGTTCGCGTCAGTGCGGCAACCTTTCCGGCTCGGGTCGGATCCTCGAGCAGCGGGACCAGACTCGTGCCGGCCAGGTCTTCGGGCGGCTTCAACCCGCACAATTCGGCCAGCGTCGGATACAGATCGACGAGTTCGACGATCCCGTCCGCCGGTCGGCCGTTTCCCTTCGCGTCCGGAGCGTGAACGATCAGCGGCACCCGTGCCGACTCCTCGAACAGCGTCATCTTCTGCCATTGCCCATGACGCCCGAGGTGAAATCCGTGGTCCGAGGTGAACACGATCACGGTGTTCTTCGACAGTTCGAGGCGATCCAGCGCGTCGATCAGTCGCCCGACCTGCGCGTCCATCAGTGAGACCGAGGAATAGTAGGCCTGGATGATTTCCTGGCGTTGCGTGCGAGACAGGTTGCGTTGTTCCGGCCTATTGAACTGTGCCGCAAGTGGAATGTCTTCGCGATCGTCGATGTCGTGCATCAGCGGATTGATCTTCTCGCGCGGGTGCAACTCGAAGTGCCGGGTCGGCGCGACGAACGGCGTGTGCGGGCGATAGAAGCCGACGCCGAGGAAGAACGGCCGGCCCGTCTTCTTCGGATGATGCTTCTCCAACAGTTCGATCGCCTTCGTGGCCCCGACGCCGTCGGTATGCTCTTCGTCGCGACTGTCGATCGCCAGCCAGGAGAGCGTGGCGCCGAACTGCCCAGGGACGAGCGAATGGATCCGGTCCTCCACCTCGCGGTCGATGCCGCGCGGGTTGACGACTTCTTCCCAACTCGGCGGGTCGTCGTAGCCGTCCGTCCCGATATGCTGCGGCACGCCGTAGTGAAACAGCTTCCCCACGCGGGCGACGTAGTAACCGTTGTTGCGAAACATCTGCGGCAGCGTGACGACGTCGGGGAGATGCTCGCGGAACCGGATCGTGTTGGTGACGGCTTTCGTCTGGTCGGAGTACAGCCCCGTGAGAAAGCTCACCCGACTCGGATTGCACAGAGGATTCTGGCAATAGGCCCGCTCGAACCGCACTCCCCGCTGCGCCAGCCGGTCGATGTGGGGGCTGTGCACCAGCGGATGCCCGTAGCAGCCCAAGTCGTTGTTCAGATCGTCGGAGACGATGAACAGCACGTTGAGTTTCTCGGGCCGGCTCGCCTCCTCGGCGACGACGAACTGCAGCCCCGCGAACATCACGGGGAACATCACTGCGAAAATCACGGCGAACTGTGCGACCCGGTACGGGGGCGGATTCCTGTGACTCATGGTTGCTGCATCTTTCTCGCTGAAACTTGCTTCGGATCGACCGCTTCGTCGTTGAGGTTGGCGAAGTCGTTGAGGCTGGCGAATGCGGAGTGCTGCACCATTTGCGGAGCTGCGGCGGTCGGGATCGGACATCATCGCCGATTCCGGCCCGGCTGCTCGGATCCCTCCAGAAGCTTGCTGAGGCGTTCGACGACGTCCGGATGCTTTTGATACAGATTGTGCCGCTCGGCAGGATCGTCATCGAGGTGGTAAAGCTGTCCGAGCGGACCGTCCTCGACCGGTTCGACGAAGGCCGGCGGATTGAGGAACCCACCGCTTCCCAGCCAGAGAATCAACTTCCACGGTCCCTGCCGAATCGCGATGCGATCGCCTCGATTGCTTTGCAGCAGCAGCGCCTCGCGCAGAGGACGATCTTGCTTTCGACCGAGCAGGGCCGGCAGAATGTCGACGCTGTCCTCGCCGGCATCGTCCGGGAGTTCCTCTCCGACGATCGCGGCGAATGTCGCCAGGGAGTCGACGAGGCCGACGATCTCGTCGCTGGTGGAGCGAGCCGGGATGCGCCCAGGCCAGCGGGCGATGAACGGCACCCGGATTCCTCCTTCCCAGATGTCTCCCTTCAGGCCGCGGAATACGTGAGCCGCGCGGTGCCCGTGGCGTTCGATGTCCGGTTCGAACCAGAGCGGGCCGTTGTCGCTGGTGACGATCACCAGCGTTTCTTCGCCGGCGGCGAGTCGCAGTTCATCGAGCGTCGTCAGGACGCGGCCGATCGCGTCGTCGGTGTGCGTCAGAAAATCGCCGTAGGCGCCGATGGGGCTGCGACCGCGAAACCGTTCGCCCGGCACCCACGGCGTATGCGGCGCGGTCAGCGAGAAGTACAGGAGGAACGGCCGGTCGGGGGACTGCCGGCGATGTTTGCGGAGAAAGGCGACCGCTTCGTCCGTGAGCCGGTCGAGGACGTCGTCGTGGCGGAAGTCGGGCGCGCTCTTGCCCGCCCGCCAGAATCGTCCGTGAACGCGGCTGGTGAGTCCCGGTTCGACGCTGTCCTCGATCGTGCGGGTCGGTGCGGCGACGCAGCGGTCCTGGCGAATATAGAAGTACGGCGGAATGTCCAGCGACGCGGGGATGCCGAAGTAATGGTCGAAGCCGCGGCCGATCGGCCCGCCGGCGAGGGGGCGGCTGCAATCGTATTCGACGCCGCGATCGAAGCCCAAGTGCCATTTCCCGATGCAGGCGGTAATGTACTCGTGCTTCCGCAGCAGCGAGCCGATCGTCATCCGCTCTTCCGCGATGAGGCTGCGTTCCCGCCAGTTCATCTCCGCCCGGAAGGGATAACGGCCGGTGAGCAGCCCGTAGCGGCTGGGATGGCACACCGCCGCCGGTGCATAGGCGTTGGTGAAGCGGATCCCTTCGCGAGCAAGGCGGTCCATGTGCGGGGTGACGACTTGCGAATCGGGATTGTAGCATCGCACGTCGCCGTAGCCGAGATCGTCCGCCAGGATCAGCACGATGTTCGGCCGGTCCGGCGCTTGGCGGTTCGCCTCGACTTCCTCCGCAACAGCCGGCAGCAGCCACAGGAACAGGCAGGCGACGAAGGAAGCGCTGAAAGATCTCTTTCCGGCGACGATTGCCCCGTTCACTTCGTCCTCCCGTCGCTCGTCCAAGGATGTTTACCGTCCGGTGACAACCCGACGTGACGTGAATCAAAGCGTCCACGGAGGCCGCATCGTCGGACTCAGCAGCCGGTTGGCAAGTTCGGAGTTGGTGATTTGGCCAGACGTCGGATCGAATCGCAGCGACTCTCCCACGAGCATCGCGATGTTGTTCAGGTGACAGATCGTGGCCGTATGGTATCCCACCTCGACCGGAGCCATCGGTTCCTTTCTGGTCTTGATCGCATCGAGAAAATCGCGTTGATGTCCCGGGCTGCGTCCGAGGTGCACGTCGCCGGGGCCGAGTTCGCGTTGGAGTACCGACTTCGGTTCCGCCTCGAGCCGGCCGCCGTGGATATGCACGAAAATCCAACCGTCGGAACCCTCGAACTTCACGCCGCGCGGCCCCTGCGTGGAGCCGACGAGTTTCAGGCCGTTCTCGTACGTGTTGACGAAACCGTAATCCCAGAACACGTCGTAGAGGCTCTGCGGATCCCGCGTGCCGCGGGCCTCGAAGTGCACCGGCGTCGTGTGATCCATCCCGGCGCCGAGCTGCGCGATGTCGATCACGTGCGCGCCGCGGTCGGTCATCTCGCCTCCGCCGTAACGGAGGTTGAACCGCCACCGGAAATGGCATCTTCCAGGAGTGAACGGCACCACCGGCGTATGCCCGAGCCAGAAATCGTAATCGAATCCTTCCGGAACGTCGATCGGCTCTGGGACGGAATCGATCCGCTTGACCTTTGCGTGGTGCGGCTCGTCGTCGGGGAGATTGACACGAATCGTTCGGAGTTCTCCGATCGAGCCGCTGCGGACCAGTTCGCAGGCGCGTCGGCAGTTCGCATTCGACCGTTCGTGCGAGCCGACCTGAAGGATGCGACGAGCGCGTCGGACGGCCTGCACGATGGCCCGACCTTCGGCAACGGTGTTGGCCAAAGGCTTCTCGCAGTAGATGTCCTTCCCGGCTTCCGCCGCCGCGATCGAAATCAGGGCGTGCCAATGGTCGGGCGTGGCGACGACGACGGCGTCGATGTCGCTGCAAGCGATCAACTCGCGAAAGTCGCGGTAACCGCGGCAGCTTCCTCGCCCGTGCGCTTGGTCGACTGCATCCTGCGCGGCGTTCAGATGACTGCGATCGACATCGCAGACTGCCACCACGTGCGCGTCCTTCTCCTTCGCGAAGCGATCGATCAACAGGCGGCCGCGCGCTCCAGCGCCGATCACGCCCAAGTGGATCCGCTCGCTGGGAGCCGTGGGGCCTTCGCGCCCCAAGGCCGCCGCGGGGACGATCCACGGTGTCCCGAATGCGACCATCGATGCGGCGCTGCCTCGTTGGAGGAACTCGCGTCGCGTGATCGGCATCTTGGTCTTCCTTTCGTTGGGCGGCGCCACCACACCGGACTCACTGGTGCCATTCGCCGACGAACGGCGCATAGAACTCGCGGCAGGTGCGGTTGTGCCACGTGCCCGACGAGGGTATCCCCTCCTGACCCAAGGCGTCCACCGCCACGATCCAGTAACGACGAGGCCCCGGGCCGGCGTGCTCGTCGGTGAAGCGGGTCGCGGCGATTGGATCGGCCGTCAGTCGCAGCGCCTTCTGGCCCGGTGATTCCGTCCGCGGTCCCGTCATGGAGTAGATGCGGTACCCTCGAATCGCCTTCTCGGGATTGGTGTCCCACTTCAGGTGACACGTCTCGCCATCCTCGCGCGAAAAGAGGTTTTGCGGGGCCGAGGGGATCGTGAGAATGTACGGCGACGGCCCGCTCTCGTTGCCCGCGGCGTCGACCGCGCGCACGCGATAGGCGAACACCGCGAAGCGATACGGTTCGCCCTGCGGATCGAGTTCGTTGCGGCTGAACCGTTGCGGTCGCAGCAGTTCCCCTTCGATCGGCTTCGGATCGGTGAGGTCGATGCCGCTGTCGGTGAACTCCGTCTTCTCGATGGGACGCGATGTGAGTCGCGTGAAGGTTCCGACTGCCTTGATTCCTCCCGCGCTGGGCGGCTCCAGCGGGGGCGTGTCGCGTTTGAGCCGCTCGATCTGGTCCTCGCTGAACATCTCGACGGGCGCCCGTTCGACGTGATAGCCGACGACGCTATCCCCCGCCGAACCCGGCCAGCTCACGATGACCTCTTTCGCGGAAATGACCGAGACGACCGGATCCTCGACGATCCGCGGCCGCGTGCGCTTCGATTGCGGACGCGTGGTCTCGATCGGTTCCGCTTCCGCGAACCGGTACGTCCAGATCTGCTGTTCGCGATCGACTCCGGGTACGCGATGAAACGGAGTGATCGTCGATTCGAGTACGAACAGGTTGAGATCGGGAACGTACACGAGCGAACGCGTGCGAGACGACGGTCCTTGCGGCTCGGTCGCCGGCTTCATCGCGGTCCACTTGTTCCTCCCGGCGTCGAACGCCCACGTTTCGAGATGACCGATTAATCCGTTTCCCCGGCCGGGAACGCGCACGACGGCGACGATCGCCTGGTTCGCCGAGTCGTAGGCGAGAACGGCGTCGTTCCGGCTGGTGGGAGGAAGCCTCTCGGGCTTCAGGTCGCGCCATTCGTTCTTCGCGACGTCGTAGGCCCAGGTGTGGGGGTCGTTCGTGACTTGTGATCCGAAGAGGACATGCAGCTTGCGGGCGGCATCGTATGCCATATTGCCGGCGCTGCGCGGCGGCGGCTCGACGGCGCTTCGCCGCGTCGTCCAGGTGTTCGTCCACGGGTCGTAGATGTGCGTCCCTTCGGTCGTCCCCTCGCCGCCGAACACGACCGCCACTTGGTGTTCTTCGTCCCAACTCGCGCAGTTCATCAAACCGATGCGCGGCTCGGGGAGCGGCCGCGCGGATCGCCAGATGTTCGTCGCGAGGTCGTAGTTCCAGGCGGTCGCGCTATTGAGATAGACGTGGCGATACCAATGCCAGCCGTGACTGGCGATCCCCCTCTGAAATCGTAGAAACCGACCTCCCACGGGATCGAAGACGTTCTGGTGACAACAGCAAGACGGAGGGGGCGAGAGATTCGGCTCCTTCAGTTCCCACTTCATCGTGGCCGGATCGAGCGTCCAGACGTCGTGGATCTGATCTCCCGAACCTGCGATCCCCCCTTGGGAATGTCCTCCCCAGCGGATGATCCGCCGCGCGAACGGATCGTACGCCATCGAGGTTTCGTATCCAAGCCGCGGGGAAACCGGTGCATCGGGAATCGGGCTTCGCTTCACCCAAACATTGACCGGATGCTCGGGAACGTCGGCGCGTTGCCGTGGAGGGGCGACGCCTCTCAGGGCCAAACGGTCGAGTCGATAGGGGGATTCGCCGGCGGCCCACGCGATCCCGCGCAGCAGGAAGGCGCGGAATAACGGGTCGTCGAATGTCGCCGCGGAATGCCCCGGCACGCAGCCGAACACGCGCCCCGCGCCCGGCTCGTAGCACCAGAACTGCGGCTGCGGGGCGTTCCATTCGGTGCCGCGCGAGTCCTTCACTTCGACCGCCGATGCGAGCACGGTGACGCCCTTCGGCATCGCGACGGGAGGCCAGTAGACTTCGTCGTCCTTCAGCGTCATGAACTCGGGCATGCCGACGCAGATCGGATGCTTCCGATCGTGAACGCCGAGCCGAACCGTCGCGTGCCGCCATGACTCGAAGCCGCCGACACCGAGCAGTTCGGCCACCTCGCGCGACGGTCTGGGGCGAGTCCACGTGGCGGAGTGGACGACGACGAGACCGCCGCCGTCCTTCAGATACGCGCGAAGCTGATCCATGCGTTCGGTGGACCAGGGCAGATAGCAGTACGCCACGATCACGTCGGCCCGCGCGAACTGCTCGTCGGTCGCCCAGCCGCGGGCGGTCATCACGGTCACGCCCGATGCGCCGTCGTCGAGATGCGGATCGGCAACTGCGGGGCCGACGAGGTTGACCTGCCGGGCGGCCGAGGCCTTCCGCCCGCCGAGCAGGAGCGCCCATCGCTCCTGCCACAGCGGGTAATCGTGAAATCCGTTGCCGGCGGGACCGTGGTCCTTGTCGTCGGCGAGGAGAAGGACGTGCATCGGCGTCAGATCGTCCGCCGGTTTCGGTGACGCGGCGAGCATCTGCTCGACCTGCCGGAGGGAGTCGTCTTCCGCTTGCTGCTCCTCGGCGAAGCCCGTGAGCGTCCAAGAACAGAACGTGGCCAGTGCGATCGTCGCTCGCCACGATAGCGAGTTCATGCAGTGCGGTGTGCCGAGCAGTCGTTGCATTCGTCGATCCGTTCGAAAGATGTTCCGTCACGCGGTGGGTGGAGAACCATCGGTCAGCCATCGACGGCCGATGGGACTATCGACCGTGCATCATGGCGCCGTTTCTGATGAATCGGCCGCAAACATCGGCCTGTGCTTGTAGAGCCAGCAGCGAAACTCCCTGTTGCCCGAGTGTTCGCGGTGCAACAACATCAACACGCCGTAGTTGCTCACCGCGGCGCCGAGAGATTCGCCTTCGGGGAAGCGCAGGCCGGGGATCTCCTTCCATTCGTCGCGGATCGGGTGGAAGGCATAAATCTTCTCGTCCCGCAACCCCTTGACGATGTGCTCTCCACTGACCGGATCGCACATGAATTTGGAGGTGGGCGTGCAGTTGATGTGGATCGGCGGCGGATTGAGCTTGGTGACTATGCCTTCGTCGTCCAGCCGGTAGAGGTTCGGGTTGGGGCCGCCGCGGTCGTCGCCCGCGCCGAACAGCATGACCTTGTGAACGGGGTTGTACTCCATCACGCCGTGGATGCCGAATGGAAACGAACCCACGCGACGCTCCTCCTGCTTTTCCACGTCCCAGAGCCGGAGATCCCGGCCCCAGTTGCATTCGTAAACGAACGCGTTCATCTCGGGGAAGTATTCGATGACTTGAAAAGCATCCTTGCCACCGCTGGACGTCGCGATGCGGGGCGACCAGGCGGTCTTGTCGATGTTGTAGAGGTACAAGCCGTGCATGTTCACCGCAAACAGCCGATGCTGGGGGCTGATCGCCAGCCGGTCGTACAGGTGCGAACGCGGCCAGCTGCGGTTCCCATCCTTCCCGTCCGTGCCGGTGACAGTCGAATCCGCGAGGCGCGGGTCCATCCACGGCGGCACCGGCATCAGCTTCCACGCGTTGTCGTCCGCCGAGTAGGTGATGAACTTGAAGGACGAATAGTGCCCGCCGTTGAGCACGAGGATCTGCCGCGATTGCGGATCCCACTTCATGTCGTTGTTCCAGCAGATGATATTGAACATCTTCTGGGAGCCGTACTTCTTGATGTCGCCGGCTTCCCAGTCGTACCACATCTTGAACAGATCATGGTTGCAGTTGTTCGTCCCGAGTTCCTTCAACTCGCCCGGGCGCATGGAGGCCGCGAGCTTGCCCATCGCGGTTTCCGGTGCGGCGCCGGTCCGTCCGGCAGGTGCGACCACAGCATTTGCCTGAGGCTCCCCGGCGTGCAGGAGACGACCTGCCAGAAGCGACAGCACCACGATCGTCGAGATTCTCTTCATTGGTCGAGATTCCTCGTCTGGTTCGTGTGTTCCATACTCGGTCATTAACGGATACGCCAATTTGCCGGGCGTCGCCGACCGGCGGCTTGGCATCCTGCGACCGCGTCTTCGCGCGTATTGGTCACCTGCTCCCGGACGGGGCGGTCCTCCCGTTCGATTTCGACTCGATCCTGTCCTTGCCGTCGGTCAGCCAATCGAGCGTGAAGCGGGCGAAGCGGATTCGCTGCCAGGCGCCGTCGTTTGTCTCGTAGAGACAGCCGATGCTCAGGTCGGGGAGGATGACCAGATCGTTGTAGCTCGCGCTTCCCTTCTTGACGACCTTGCACTTTTGCCAGGTCTTGGCTTCGTCGTAACTGAGATAGACCGTCAGATCCTTTCGATCCTTCGTGTCCGCCGGATTGCAGAACAGCAAGCGGTTCTGCTTGTGGCGGATTTCATCGGTGAATCGAATAGCGTTTCCCTGGCAGCCTCCGGAGCCCTTTGGTTCCGTCAGGTCGGAGTCCAGGACGGCATCCGACCAAGTCAAGCCCCCGTCCGCGCTGCGGGAGACGGCGCGACGCCCCGCGCCTTGGCTTCGGGCGTTCCAATAGAGCGAGCCATCGGACGATTCCGTCACGGAGCTCTCGCCGGAGGTGTGTCCTGGAACGACGCCGCCCATGCGCCACGTTTTGCCGTGATCGTCGCTGTAGACGACGTGGCCATGCGTGCCCTGCGGGTCGGGGTCCGCGGAACCCTTGCCCTTGGGGCAATGGTGGTTGCCGTGAAGGATCAGGCGACCGTTCTTGAGTTGGATTCCGTGGCAAGGCCCAAACGCATACCAGCCCCAGTGATCGAGCTTTGCCTGTTTCGTGATGTCGGTCGGTTTGGCCCAGTTCAGTCCGTCGTCTTTGCTGTAGGTGATCATCGCCAGCTTATTGTTATTCGACGCGAAGCCCAGCCAGACGATATCGGTGTCCCGGTCCACCACGGGACAGGGATTGCCGCTGGCGACGCTGCCCGCATCGTGGATGAGAATCTGCTCTCCCCATGTCTTGCCGCCATCGCTGCTGCGCTTCACGACCAAGTCGACGTTGCCGTGATCGGAGGATTGCAGCCGGTGTTCGGCAAACGCCAACAGCGTCCCCTTCTTCGTCAGCACGATGGCCGGAATGCGATGGCCGTTGCTGTACACGACGACGTCGTGCGGCGCCTTTGCGTTTGGCTCATCCACACGGGGCGTGGCCGTCGTGGTGGCAGGTGAAGCAGCGCTTGCGGTGTTGGCCGGTCTCTCCTCCACAGGGTTTTCGGCTGGCAAGGCCGGACCGGTCAGGCAGAGAATCAACACAGCGGTCAGCAGATGATATGAGCTCACGTTTCGCGACTCCGTTGGTTGACTACGGCTTGGATTATTGGTTTCCCCTGTGCCGTTTTCCGAGTTCAGTGGTGTCGCCTCTTTCGCACGACCTTGTCCTTGCCATCGGTCAGCCAATCGAGCGTGAAGCGGGCGAAGCGGATGCGGCGCCACTGGACGTCGTTGGTTTCGTAGATCAGGCCGATGCTCATGTCGGGCAGCACCACCAGATCCGAGTAGCCCGAGTGCCCCTGCGGTTTGAGCGCCTTGCACGCGGTCCATGTGCGGCCTTCGTCGTAGCTGACGCGGACCGTGAGCCTCTCCCGCTTCGCGCTGGCCGGATTGGAGAACAGCAGCCGGTTCCTGTCGTGGCGTTTCTCGTCAGTGAGGCGGATCACGCTCCCCTGGCAGCCGGTCCCGAACTGGACCGGCTCGACGAGCATCTCGTCCATCACCGCGCTCTTCCAGGTTTCGCCGCCATCCGCGCTGAGCGCGACCACGCGGCGCCCTTGGCCCAAGCTGCGGGAGTTCATGGAAACGGTTCCGTCGGCAAGTTCGACCGCGCAGCTTTCATTGGAGGGCAAGGGGACGGATCCGCCGAGCTTCCATGTCTTGCCGTGGTCGTCACTGAAAATGATGTGCGAGTGGTTGCCGCTGGGGTTGGAATCGCTGGCGTTTTGGGGAGAACGGTGGTTGGCCGGAATCAGCAGCCTTCCGCTGCGAAGCTGAATGGCGTGGCAAGGCCCGAAGGCGTACCACGTCCAGTGGTCGAGCTTGACGTCTCCGGTGATCTCGCGGGGTTCGGCCCAGGTCATGCCGTCGTCTTCGCTGTGCGTCACGAACGCCCGCTCGTTGTTGCGAGTGAAGGCCAGCCAGATCGTTCCCGTCTCGCGGTCCACGACGGGAGAGGGGTTTCCGATGGTGATGGGGGCGTCCCCGCCTTCCTCGTGAACCAGGATCGGTTCGCTCCAGGTGTTGCCAGAGTCGCTGCTGCGTTTGAGGACCAGATCAACGTTGCCATGATCGCCGGGCTGATACCGCTGCTCGCTGAACGCCAGCAGCGTCCCCTTGTTCGACAGCACGATCGCCGGGATGCGGTGCTCCCCTTCCCACACGATGACGTCGTGGGGAGCGATCGACCGGTCGTCGCCCGTGGATTCGGCGGCTGGTGCCGAGACCGGCCCGACGAGGCCCGGAAGAGCTGCCGCGAGGAAGGCAGCGGTCGCGATGCGGATTCGGCTGCAATTGCGTGGTTTCATGAGATTTCGCCTTCCATCATTCCGCTGGTGCGTCGCCCGGTTCAACCGACGAGGGGCCGCAGATGTTCGAGGCTTCGGCCGGCCTGTTCGAGCGTGCCGCATTCGACGCTCAGGCAGATGTCGCGCGGGGCCTTCCGGCACAGGGCGACGATCTCCTTCCAGTCGATCACGCCGTCGCCGCAGGCGCAGCCGACCGGCGTGCCGGTGACCTGTCCGCGTTCCGCCTCGCCGTGCTCGACCGAGATGTCCTTGGCGTGGACGTGGACGAGATGGTCGGTCACTTCGGCGAGCCAGCGATGCGGGTCGGCCCCCGCGAGGTAGGCGTTGCCGGTGTCGAAGTTGATCCCCATCGCCGGCGAAGCGACGAGTCGGAACAGTCGATCGAGTCCCGCGGGAGTTTTGCTGTAGATCTGGTGCTGCTCGAGGCCGATCAGGAGGCCACGGCGTTCCGCCTCGCGCGTGACCTTCGTCAGCGTGTAGCGGGCAAGGACGTGGTCGGTCTCGGCGTCGGTGAAGTCCGCCTTGACCCCTTCGTCGGTGTTGACGATGCCGCACCCCAATTCGCTGGTCCAGCGAACCGCCTGCGTGAGATACCGCACGCCGATGTCGGGCTGGACGACCGGGCAATGGGCGCTGATCGCCGAACACTTCACGCCGTGCCGGGCGCAAATCTCGGCGATCTCCTTCGGATCCTCGAACATCGAGACCGTGTGGAAATAGCCGGCCATGCTCATCAATTCGTGGCCCCAGTGGACCATCGGCTCGATGTACTCGTAACCGAGACGGGCCGCCTGCTCGACCGCCCACAGGAACGGCTTGTCGTCGTGGCGACTGTATTCGAGGTTCAACCCGATGGTGACGCGCCCCATTTCTCGGCTCCCGTCGTTCGACTGGTTCGTGGTCCGCGGTCGATCCGACCGCACTCATTCCTCTTCTCTCATTCCTCTTCCCGCTCGCGGAGTTCTCCGTCGTCGATCGTCGTCCCGTCCGGCAACGGCACCTGCCGCTTGCTTTGGAGGTAGGCGATCAAGTCGCGGACGTCGTCGAGCGGCATCTTCTCGACCTGCCCTTCGGGCATCATCGACGTCGACGATCGCTTCGAAAGTTCGATGTCTTCGCGGACGACGATCACGCGCTGCTCCGCCGTTTGCAGCGTGATCGCATTCGCGTCGCTGCCGACGACGATCCCCTGCAACAGGCGACCGTCCGTCAACAAAATAGTGTGGAGCTGGTAGTCCTTGCCGATCACGGCACTCGGATCAAGCAGGTTTTCGAGCAGGTAGTGCAGATCGTCGCGGTTGGAGCCGGTAAGATCGGGACCGATTTCGTCTCCTTCGCCGTGGAGCTTGTGGCACTTCCGGCACGTCCTGTCATACAGCAGCCGGCCGTTGCGCACGTCGGCGCCGCCGAGGTACTCGTCGCTGAGCTGCTTCTTGTACTTGGCGATCAGCTCCTTCTTGTCGCCGGGCGTGGCGCGCACCGAACCCCACACGCGATTCAGCAAATCGTTCAGTTCCGAATCGCCGAGCGCGTGAATCTGTCGGGCAACCGTGACGGAGATGTCATCCGGCTTCACCGTTCCACTCTCCACCGCTTGCAGCAGCGCTGCCGCATACGGCCCACGCGAAGCGAGAGTAGCAATGGCGGCCTGCCTGTCGGCGATGGAGAATCGCGGATACGCCTTCAGCACCCGCTCGGGAGTTTCGTCGCGGTCGAACGCCGCCAATCCGCGCAACGCCGTGGATCGCATGACGGGATCCCCAAGCAGCCGGAACGACAGGTCCGGCAATTCGGCATGTCGCTGCGCCGCCAGCACCTCGAACGCGCGCGTCCGCTGCCCGGTCTCCGTATTCGCATTCAAGACGAGCGACGCCAGTTCGGCAATCGCATTCACGTCGCCCAGGTGGACCGCCAGCAGTCGGGCTTTTTCGCGGATTCCCGGACGGCCGCTTCGCGACAGCGAGCGATACACCGCCGACCAGCCCGCGGGCGTTCCGATGGCGCGGCGTCCTTCCAGCCCGTCGAGCATCCCATCGATCAATGCAAGCTGATCGGCAGATTGTTCGAGTGTCCCGAGCAGTTCGACGATCCCTTCCAAGCGGGGTTCGCGTTCCGCGGCCAGCCGGCGGGCGATGAACCGGCGGAGCTTCCCGATCCGCGTCGTTTCCGCCAGCTGCACCGCCCGTTTCGGATCGAGCGGAACGGCCGGCTCGATGCCGTACCAGATCATCAGCGGCAGTTGTGGGTCGGCCGCATCCTCGGCATGGTGCGCCAAAGCGGTGGCGATCGCCCAGCGGCGGTTCACGTCGATCCGCCGCAATGCCGACGCGAGCGCCAGTCGCACTTTGGGGGAATCGTCTCTCTCGGCCATCGCCGCGAACCGGTCGATCGCGCGTGCGGCGATCGAAGAGTCGTCGACGAGCAGCCGGACGGCCCAGGCGCGGACGTGTTCGCTGCCATCTTCAAGCAGCTCCACGAGATCAGAGTCGCTCAGCCCGCCGCTCACCCGCAGCGCCCACAAGGCCCGCAGTCTGCGCGTCACGTCTTCGTTCTTGTGCAGCATGTCGCGCAGCAGGCGATGGGCCGCGGTCAGGTTCTCCCCGGCGGCGGCGCGTTCCTGAAGCAGCCGGCGGGCGTGGCGGACGTACCAGTCGTTGGCGTGCAGCTGCAACTCGACGAGAGCCTCGTCGGCGAGCAGCGCGAGGTTCGACGGACCGGACCTCTTCGGCTTCCCGTACGTGACCTTGTAGATGCGGCCGCTGCTGCGATGGACGCCGTCGTTGTCGTGGCATTCGCCGAATTCGCACCAATCGCTGATGAAGACTCCGCCGTCCGGCCCGTAGATCAGTTCGATCCCGCGAAACCATTGGTCGCGCGACGAAAGCAGATCCTCGGCATGACGACCGATGTATCCGGCGCCGCGGCGGACAAGCCGATCGCGGTTGACCCGCCGCCCGTGGATGTTGCACGTGAAGAGATCGCCGCGGAATTTCTCCGGCCAGTTGTCGCCGAGGTAGATCATCGCTCCGCAGTGAGCGTGCCCTCCGCCGGCATCGAGATGTTCCTGGCCGCTGCGCGAGGCCGTCCACGCGCCGCCGGCCCAATGCAGGTGGTCGCTGGTGGCGTCGATCAGTTCAAAGAGGTGCGAGCGATCGTGTTGACCGTACATCCGCCTGTAGTACGCCCCGGGTACCACGTGCCACAGGTGACCGATTACGCAATTCGTGAAGAACGCCTCGCCGTAGTCGTCGAAGTCCAGTCCCCAGGGGTTCGTAGTGCCCTGCACGACGACCTCCACGACCTGCCGTTGGGGATGGTACCGCCAGATACCACAATCGACGCGGACGCGATTCTCGGCTGGCGTTCCCGGGGGACCGACGTGCGAGTCGTCGATGATTCCATGTCGGCCCCAGAGCCAACCGTCAGGCGCCCAGGCGAGGCCGTTGACGATGTTGTGCTTCGACTGGATCGACCAGCCGTCGAGCTTGACGATCGGTTCGCCGTCGGGGACGTCGTCGCCGTCGGCGTCTGGGATGAACAGCAGATGCGGCGCGCACAAGGCCCACACGCCGCCGAAGCCGAATTCGAGCCCGGTGAGGTTGTAAAGCCCCTCGGCGAACACGGTGCGGCGATCGAATCGACCGTCCTCGTTCGCGTCTTCCAGGATGACGATTCGGTCATGCCCCTTGCGGCGATCGGTCCAGGGGATCCCGTACTGGTAGCTCTCCGCGACCCACAGCCGCCCGCGGTCGTCCAGCGCCATGGCGACCGGCTGCTGGACGTCCGGCTCGGCGGCGAACAGCGAGACCTGAAACCCCTCCGATACGTCGAACTGCGCCAGCGACTCCTCCGGAGTCGGAGGGGCATCGGCGGGATCCTGCGTGTTCCTCACCCCGGGAGGCAAGGAGCCGGCATCGGTCACAGCGGCTCTCAGCGAGTCGAGCCACGCGATCGAAACCGCCAGGAAGACGAGAATCATCGGAACGACAACGAACGGAACGAACCGATGGATGCCGTGACGGTAGTGTTTCATCGTACTTCCAAAGATGCACATCGTGTCTGTCGCTCGAAATTACTCGGCGGCTCGTCCCAGCCCTTGTTCCTGATAGACGTCCTTCTCCGGATCCGCCGGGCGACCGGGTCCGCGTCGCTCGTGGAACCTGAGCATCCGGGGTCTGCCGTTCTCGTCCAGGAAATAGCGATCGAAGAGTTCCCGAGAAGTCGGAATCACGATCGGCGGAACGCCGCCGTGGTGGACCACCGGCAGCGTCAGGTTCGTGCCTTGTTCTTTCACATGTTCGACGACGTTGGCGCCCGCGAGTTCCCCCTTGAGCAGTTCCAGCATGACCTCTTCGTTCTCGAGGAACCCCCAACCGAAATTGTCCATGTCTTCATCCGAGATGTCGATCAGGTCGAACTCGCGAGTCGCCGCGGCCGATCCGCGCCAACGATAGTAGCCCCGCCCGAACCGCAGCGGAGCGTACGACTCGAAGACCAGTCGAAACCGGAACCCGCTCAGCATGTCGCGAAAGACCGGCTGGAGGTCACGAAGTCGCTGCAACTCCAGCGGCGTCGCGGCAGGAACGGCTTCTTCGGGCATGCGCTTTCCCGGTTCGGCCATGCGAACGTCGACGACCATTCGCCCGGCCCCGCCGAAATACCAGCGATCCTCGTAGACGGGTGCCAGGTCGAAAACCACCACGTTGCGCTCGGCATAATCCGAAGCCGCCAGAAACGGCGAGACGTAGCGCAGATCGCGAATGTCCGGGATCTTGAAGACGCAGACCGACTCGCGCGCACCTTTCTTGGCATCGCGGATCTCGTGCTCGATCAACTCGATTCCCTCGCCCATGTGCTTCATGCGCTCCAAGGCTGCGCTCTTAGTCAGGAACTCGCTCAGATGGGACTTGTCGAGACTAGCCGACAGGTCCAGCAATCGCTGACTGAAGCGGATCCGTTCCGTGATCGTGGCGCTGCCGTCGAGTTCGAGTTTCACCCGCGTCTCGATCTGAACGCAGCCGGCGAGCATCGCGCAACCGACGACTGCGATCGCCAGCCGGGCGGTTCGACGATTCGGGATGTCCGCCATCGTCTCGGGGATCGTTTGCATTCGAGGCGGCTTTCGCTGGCAGCACGGCAAGGTCGAGGGAGGTCAGCGCAACGGCACCCGCTCTTCGGCGTGGTATTCGAGCAGCACGCTCAGGATGCGTGCGTTGCCGGGGTCGGTGATGAACAGTCGCCGGTCCGAATCGGTCGCGAGATACGCGGGATAGAACAGGCCGACTTCGTCGCCTCCCAGCGGCCGCGGGTGCGGCACTTCGCGTGCCGGATCGCGAACTGCGGGAATGCCGTCGTCGACGTTGCCGTACTGCCCGATCCGCATGACGACGTTGCCCGCCTTGTCCAGCACGGCGACGGTGTAATGCTGCGTTTCGGGGACGAACGTCCGCGCGAAGAGATCCTGCGTGGGGCGGTAGTTCGGGCAGTTGCAGGCGTGCGAGGCGTTGGCGTCCTTGCCGGTGAAGCCGATGCCTCCGTAGAACCAATCGACGTTCTCCCACCATGCCTTCCCGATCGCGCCGTCGTTCGTGTCGGGTTCGCGGTCGGGCTTCAGGTTCCCCAGTTCGATTTCCGACGGCGTGGTGAGGATCCGGGACTCCGGCTTCAGCTTGACGAGCGTGCCGGTCAGCTTGTCGAAGTAGCCGGCGCGCGTCGCCGCCGAAGTGACGTACAAGGCGCCGTCGCGGTCGAGGAAGACGCCGTCGGTGTATCCGATCCCTCGGACCGCGTCGTCGTGAAGAAGCTTTCCGTGCGGGTCGTACACGCGGACGATCGTATGTCCTCCGCGGCCGGGAAAGTTCCTCGGCTTCCACCCCCCCTTCCAGCCGCGCATGGCTTCCTCGATCTGCTGTTGCCGCTGCTTGTCGCCGCTGCCGGCGTCCACCTTGCCGAGGATGAACGACACGACGAACCGCCCCGTCGGCGACACCCAGATTCCGCCCTGATGATGGATGTTGGGAGTGTCGATCGGCAGGGCAGCGAGAATCGGACCTCCCTTTCGCCCGTTCCAAAGTCCCACCCGGTGGCGTTCTTCGCCGTAGTCGAACGGAACCTCCCGCCAACTTTCGGGATCGTACCGGACGATCTCGGTGTGCGTGCGGAGATAGACGTGTCCGTCGTAGTCGAACGCCATGTCGTCGGGGGAGAAGGGCAATTCGTCGGTCCGCATGCGACCGGTCCGCGGGTCGATGATGGTCAGCACCCCGTCCGTCGCCATCACATACAATTCCCCGGTCGTGGGGCGCACATGAAGCCGATCCTTGCCGTGTCCCGACCACGTCAGCCGCGGGAGACGTTCGAGCGCCGCCTCGGCGAAATCACGCACCACGACGAGCTTCTTGCTTTCGGGATCGGGCCGGAGTACGAGTGGCGAACCGTCCGCGATCGAGCCTCCCTTGCCGGAGACCCAGCGGATCATCCAGATGGTCGGGGTGTCGCCGGGCGCCCACGAATCGACCATCGCACGGAACTGCCTGCCCTGAATCGCATCGCCGCCGTAAACGCCGAATCGCTGGTGCACCTCGGAGATCGGGAGCGCATATTCTCCCAGCACCTCGGGGCGATCGAGCGGGCCGAAATGCGTCAGTTTCGGCACGGGGGGATTGCGCTTGTCATTGCGACGGAACGCGAAGTCGTCCACGTACCACGTGAAGACGTAAATCTCGCCGCTGCGCCGGTCGACGCAGACTTCCGACGGTCTCGTCACCGGGATCGACTTCAGTTGCGTTCCTTCCGAGTCGAACACCTGGACCCGGTCGTTGAAGTGATCCGCCACATAGACTCGTCCCTCGGCGTCAACGTCGAGCGACGTCGGCGTCTTGAACTTCCCCGGTTCACTGCCCGCGTTCGCGTGCCCGCCGCTCAGGCTGCCCGAAAAGGCTTCCAGTTTCTCGCCCGCGGCGAAATCAATTCGCCCCACGCCGTGCTCCCAGTGCAGCACCCAGTTGGGGAAGTTCGTCTCCTCGGAGAACCCGGTCACGTACAGCGTGCGGCCATCGGGACTGAAGGCGGCGCTCCGCGGCAGCTTGTTGCCGATCTTCACCTCCGGCCCGCCCAGCGGAAGTCCCGCCGTGGAACCGTCGGTCGCGAGGCGATTCAGCGTGTTGCAAATCAGCGCGATGTGACCGCTCTCCACCGCCATCGCCGTCGCGGCAACTCCGCGCAGTTCTCCCTGGCCCTTCCCGCCGCCGTAGCTCGTGCCCGACGTCAACAGCGTCGTACCGTAGGTGCCTTTCCGCAGAGGCAGCGTTTCCCCCGATTGCGGAAAGACGTGCGTCTCGACCCCTTTCAATGCTTCAACCTTCTCGGCGGGAAACGGATGGATCGTCCGGACGTACTTCCCTTCGTGGTCGAACAGCCGCAGGTGGTCGTACATCTTGCCGTCGAACAGGTAGACCCCCTCCGGCTGCGCGCAGAACGCCGGAACTGCCTGATGCGTGTTGGCATAGCCCCCTTGGGTGGAGATCCTGCGATGCGGAGTCCACAGGAACTGCCGTTCGAAACGCGCCTTCAACCCCAACGACACGCGAACCACGACGCGGTCGAGATCGTCGACGTACCGCCCTCGTTCGTCCTTGCCGTCCCAGACGATCGCCTGCTCCAGAGAATCCTTCTGGAACGGCTGCGGTGCATTCGGGCCGAGCAGGCCCGAGGCCAGATGCCGCACGATGCCCCGCTTCCCGTGCTCGATGGCGACGGTCGCATCGCAGAGCGCGCGGGCCTTGAAGCGGATCGTGACTCGCCCCTCGTCGATGGCGACCGCCGGTTTCTCGGCGAATTCGAACGGCTCGCTGCGACGGATCCGGAATTCATCGGCCATGTCGTCGGCGAAGCCGCTTGTGCCGCACAGAAGCGACAGGGCCACGCAATGCAGGATCGGCAATCGGCGGATCATCGTCATGTCGTTGCTCGAAACCATTAGGATCGTGTCTTCGCCGGACCAGGACGACACCTTTCGGCCGCCCGCAAGGTTCGGGCGGCTCGCATTGTCCGAAGTCGCCCGGCAGCGGCGCACTGGTACGTACGAAATACGATTGTCCGATCTCGCGGGTGAAATACAATTGCACGATTCGATAATCACATTATGATTTTGCGTTCGTCCGAAATCGACCCGTGAAGCCTTGCGAGCAAGACTGCTGTTTCGGGGCTGCGACGAATTGCGATCCGTCGGCGAGGAGCGCCATGAAATCCGTCGTCATCATGCTGAGCTTGAACAAGCACTTCGACCGCAAGGTCGTGCTCGGTATTCGTCGCTATCTGGAGACGGCCCGCGGCTGGAGTATCTACATCGAGGATGATCCACTCAGCCGATCGCCCGACTTCAAGGATCGCTCGATCGACGGAATCATCGCCGAACTCGACGATCCACAGATTCCGCGTCTGATCACCGGGCTCGACGTTCCGATCGTGGGCGTGGGAGGCATCAAGCCCGAATACGTCGACCGCTTCCCGATTTCCACCGTCGAGACCGACAATTGCCGGATCGCCGAGATGGCCGCCGAACACCTGCTCGAGTGCCGCATCGGACATTTCGCGTACTGCGGCATGCACCTGCCCACCGTCGACCCGTGGATCGAACAGAGGGAGCGGGCATTCGTCGCCTACCTCCGCGAGCGCGGGCATCGCTGTTCCGTCTTCCGCGAGAAGGCCGCGCATTCCCGGCGTTGGATCCGGTTGCGCACCGCCTTGTCGGACTGGATCGTATCGCTCCCAAAGCCGGCCGGCGTCTTCGCCTGCAACGACGCCCGCGCCCGGCACGTGCTGGAGGCGTGCCGCATCGCCGGAGTACGCGTCCCGGACGACGTGGCGGTCATGGGCGTCGACAACGACGAACTCTTCTGCGAACTCACCCATCCGCGGCTGACCAGCATCATCCAGGGGACCGAGGAGATCGGCTACCGGTCGGCCGAACTTCTGGACGCGACGATGCGCGGCCGATTCCGCAAGAAGAGGCATCTCGCCGTGCCTCCCGTGGGAATCGCTCTCCGCGATTCGACCGACGTCGTCGCGTCGGACGACGGTGTCGTTTCAGCGGCCGTCTCATTCATCCGCGATCGCGCGACCGCGGGCATCCAGGTAGAGGACGTCGTTCGCCACGTCGACGTCTCGCGATCGAATCTCGTCGGGCGATTCGAAAAAGCTGTCGGACGCTCGGTTCACGAGGAGATCCAGCGGGTGCGACTCAACTCCGTCCGGGAACTGCTGGCGACGACCGACCTTTCACTGGAGCGAATCGCCCGGCAGACCGGCTACAGCAGCGCCCAATACTTGACGACCGCGTTCCGCCGCGAGTTCGGCCAAACCCCCGGCCGTTACCGGCGGGCCGCGCGATGACGGTTCCGGCCGGTAACCCGCGTCCCGGTCAGTCCCACTCGATCGCTTCCACGTCCGGCCGCATGAGCTGCGTCGCGGGCAGATTCACCAGTACGCCGTATTTCGCCGAGTAGACGCACTGCGCGTAGGGACCGGCGAAGCGAACTTCGCGGCCGTTCGAGCGCACTGGCAGTTCGGCCCATTGGTTTCGCGCAAACGAGTACACCCATTGCTTGCGTTCGACCAGTGCGAAGACGGCGTTTTGTCCGAGAAGGTACTCGACCGTGAGTTGCTTCGCCGCGGAAGGCTCGTTCGCGGGGTTCAACCGGCGAAACTCGTTGGCCGCGATGTCGTACAGCCAACTTCGGCAAACTTCGCCCGGCTCGAGCACGAAGACGCTTCCTTGCTCGCCCTTGTCCGGCAGAAAGCAGAAGGGGCGGCATTCAGTCGTCGCGGAAGGATACGGCTTCGGCACGCTTCGCAAGGTCAACTCGCGGGTGTGAATGTCGTAGCTGAAGAAGTTCACGTGATCGCTGAAGCGGCCGTTGTACGGCTCCATCCGACCACCGAAGCCGACGACGCGCCCATCGGGCGTCGCCATGTGCGGCCAGCCGTAGATGCCCGGCGCTTCGGAATCGCGGTCGACGCGGGCGACCGGCTGCGTTCTCCATACGCCGCGGCGGTCGACGTCGTAGAAATACGCGAAGCGGGGAGTGTCGTCGCGGTCGGCCCCTTTCCACGGCCAGCGGGCGGTGCATGTGCCGACTCCCTTGTACATGCGGCCGTCGAGCGCGCAGTAGTAGTTCCGCTGATGGCCTGCGTTCGCCCCGCCGCGCAGGCCCATGCACCAGCCGTCCCAGCCGGAAGGGGGAATCCAGTCGTTGTTGTCTCCCGGCGCGAAAGCCCAGCGATTCGCTCCGGGAGAATAGATCGCAACATCGTTGATCTGATAGTCGCCGTGCCCGCCGCCGAAGAAGTACACATGCCCGCGCACGGGATCGCACGCCGCGTTCGTGTAGCCTTTGTTGGGTGGCGTCGGATCGGCGCCGCTGTCGACCCAGACGTTCGCCGGCAGTTCCTTCAACTTCGCGACGATCGCAGGGTCGTCTTCGGGAACTTCGTGCGGAGCGATCGGCGGCGGCGCCCTCCATTCGCTTTCGATCGGTCGCGGCTCGGCGCGCGCGAGGTCGAGACGCATCCGGAAAGTCTGCTGGGCATTTCCTCCCACGCGGCGGCCGGATTGCCGCTGATCGGGCTGAAGCAGCATCAGCGTTCCGCGTTTCTCGTCGAGCGCAACCTCTTCGATGGTGTTCGAGAACGCGTATGTGCTGAAGCGAGCGACATCGCCCGGCCACTTCGGTTCGAGCAGCAGCGACCATTCTTCGCGTTCGAGATCGAAGCCCCAGATCGCGTCCCGCCGCACGAGCAACACCCGGCCCGACGCGGGATCGTACACCGTCCGCGGCCAGACCGTCTCCGGCGGCCGGCGGGACTTCGACACGTCGCGCCATTGGTTCATCTCGCAGTCGAAGATCCACGTGTCGGAAAGCGCGCCCGGCTGATCGCCATTGCCCCGCGGTGGATGCAAGTCGTACCGGGCGATTCCGGTCTGTCCGCCGAACATCACAACCACCCGGCGGCTCGGGACGTAGATCATCTGTGTCCCGGTCCGCGCCGGCGGTTCGACGCTCAACGGGGCGTCGAGTGTGGAATCGAGCGACCACAGCGCCTTTCCACACGCATCGACGACGGCGTCCCACCCCCCTGCCGCCGCCGCGGTGGCCCCCTCTTCGAGTAGTTTGCGAATCGCGGCGATGCGCTGCGCGGTTTCGCTCGGAAGATCGACTGCCGGCAATGCACGCACCGCTTCCCGCAGATCGGTCACGATCGAGTCGGGCATCGCGACGTCGCGTTTCCGCCGCAACGAATGGGCGGCATCGGACGCGCGGCCGATTTTCTCGGCGACGGCCATCAGTGTTCGCCTCGCATCGCGGACCGGTTCTTCACCGAGTTCGTCGCCGATCTGCCGCCAGGTGTTGTCCTTGAAGTCGTACACCAGCGTGCCGTAGTGGCCGAGGACGCGATGTCCCCCTGGGAGCCGCGCCATCTCCGGCCCGCCGACCTGATCGACCGTCTCGAACGTGCCGAGGATGCCGTGGTGCGGAAAGGCGATCAGGCGATCGCCGGCCGGATCGTAACAATAAGACAGGGCGGTGACGGGGCGGACGTCACGGTACGCCTTTCCGCCGAGAATCCACGTCGGTTTCAGGTCGCGCCACTTTCGCGTCTCGACGTGATAGGCGAGCGTTCCTCCGAAGATGATCTCGTTGCGCTTCGGAATGAAGCATGCGCCGTTCGACACCGCAAACGGCCGCGGCGCTCCGTTGGACGCGAAACCGGATTCTTCCTTGTCGAGTTCGTTCGCCGGAGCACTGGGGGAGTCGGGCGTCCACATGCCGGATGCGGCATCGAATGCGAGCACGGCGTTGTGCCGTTCACGACCGATCGGCTGCCCCCAATGCAGCACCTGCCCGCGACTCGAAACGTAAACCGGCAGCGACAACACATATCCCCGTGAGTCTCCGGGAACCGCGGCCCATTCGTGGAGCGGAAGTTGGGGGGCTTCCTCCTCCGCCGAATCCGCGCGGAACGCGATGGCCGTGAAGATCGATGCGGCGGCGAGCGTCACGAGGAGTTGTTTCATTGCTGCTTCCTGATCGGTCGTTGTTCGGTCGAATGTGAAAATGGCGCGGTGGGGAGGATGCACGACTCGGCGGGGGGAATCGTGCTCGCCGACTCGGCGGTCCGGCTACTTCTCTTCCGGCAGAAGTCGCAGCGCATCGAGGATGACGAAGCCGTCGGTATCCTGGTTGGCGATGGTGATCGTCGTTTCGACGCCTGCCAGCAACTCGACTGTTCCGATCGGGCGGAAGAATTCTTCGCGTGGAACGGGAACCGTCTGATCGACAATGAGCGTCGTCGTGCGGTCTCCGCTGCGGACGACGACCGGCACGCGCGTGGCCCGCGACGGATGAGCGGAATAGGCCATGCCGACACGGTAACGCCCCGCTTCCGGCGCTTCGAACGCGAAGGTGGCGATCGCTTTGCCGTCGCCGGTCTTCGCATCGTGAACGTAACTCGTGCCAACATGCGGGACGAACATGGTCGATTTCTCCCAGTTCCCCTCCAGCGTGGCGGTCGCGTCGTCGAGCACGATGCCCGGCAACGTCGACGGCAGGTCTGGGCGGGGAGGCAATTCGAGGATTTGCCCGCCGGCCAGCAGTCGTTTGCGAAGCCGGTCGTACGGAACCCGCTGCACCGGGCAGCCCTCCTTCGCCGCCATCGCGGCCGCGATTCCCGAACTCTGGCCGAGGATCATCCACGTCGGTTCGACCCGGATCGAGGACAGTGCGACGTGGGTGGAAGAGAGCGCGACCGGCACGAGCAGGTTATCGCACTCCGCGGGCTTCGGCAGGATCGCGCGGTATGGAACATGATACGGATAGCCGGTGCGAACGCCCGGCATCCGCACCGGGTAGATCGTCCCCTCGTTGACGACGCCTCCATCGGGCAACGCGATGCGCCGGCAATCGTGCGAGTCGATCGGAAACGACGACACCACGATCGCATCGTCTTTCTCCGGTTGGTCGATGATGTCCTTCTGGCTGAGCACGTACACGCCCCGCATACGTCGTCCTTCGCGAACGTACAACTGCGGCGACCAGTGGCCGGTCTCGGGGAATTCGTCCTTGCACAGCCCCAGTCCGGCAAGCCGGTTCCGTTGCGACTCCGGCACCGCGGGATCGGTCGTGAGGAAGCGGTACATTTCCAGCGTGTACTGCCGGTGCTTCTCGCAGATGGCGGCGCGGCTTCTCGCATCCGCTTCGCTCCAACCGTTGCAGGCTCCCACCAGACCGAGCGAGAACTGTTTCCCGATTCCGTTGTTGGCGTCCCACTTGTCGCCGGGCAGTTGATAGAGATCCCACAGCAACACCGGCCTCGATTCCTGCGCGAGATACCGGCGGACGATCTCGAACCGCGCGGGGTCGTATTTCTTCGGGGCGGGAAACGGAATCCGGTTCTTCGGTTCGCCCGTCAGGCACAGTCGAAAGCTGTAGACCATGACGTTGCGATCGCCAGCATCCGCCGAGCCTTCTTCGGTCGCGGTGACCAGCGGGAGCGGCTTGCCGTCGTCATCGAAGCCGGATATCGCCATTCGCGGCTTCGGGTATTGTTTGCCGGCGAGCGATTCGCCGTACTCGTCGCGCCCCTCGCGGCCGATCGTCCACTCGACCCCCGCGGCCGCCATCAAATCGCCTTCGTAGGTGGCGTCGATGAAGACCTTGGCCGCGAACTCGCCGTCGCTCGTGACGAGACTGGTGATTCGCGGGCCATCCTTCGTCGCCGACCGCAGCACGCGTCCCGTCAACACCCGCACCTTCGCCTCATCGAGCATCGTGCGGGTGACGCGGGCCGCGACGTGAGGCTCGTAGCTCCACGGCGCCGTATTCTTCACCGCCACGTCATAGGGAAGTTGCACCCCGCGGCGTTCGTAGTCGGCCGAGATTCGTCGATGCCATTCGTCGAACAGGCCCATCACGGTGCTGCGCACCGTTTGATTCGAGTCGCTGAAGCACAGCCCTCCCGTGAGCAAGCCGCCCACATGACCGCTCGGCTCCAGCAGGATCACCGAAGCCCCCTCGCGCGCCGCGGCGATCGCGGCACTGAACCCACCCGGCGTCGATCCGTAAACGAGGACGTCGGCGTCTTCCGCGGCAAGCGCCTGAGATGCGATCGCAAGGACGATCCCGCAATGGAAAAGCCGGCCCGGACTGAACAATCGGCTGCGCATCGACATCGCAATTCGTTTCTGGTCTGGAGACGGGTCCGGGAGGAAATCGCCCGCTCGCTCGGGCGGAGATCCGCGGTTTCATCTCAGGATTCCGAGGAAGCGCTCGGGCGGTCGTCGTCTGGCATACTCTCCATATGCGGCTGTGGGGTTCACCGGCGCAAATCGCCGCCATCCTCGCGGCACCGAACGTGTCTGCGGTCGCGACGACCTTCGTCCGCGACCGATCCCAGGCTCGCCATTTGTGAGCCGGAGCATCGGACCCTGGGTCCGGCTCAACCTTGGATGATCGGGGGGCTACGACGGGAAGAAAACACGGCGAAAGTCTCCCTCATGACGCCCACCATAGTGGTCCGCTCAGCGCGATAACGCAAGAGCCTGATTATCGCCGCAGGCCGGCGGCATCAAGAATCCGCAGAGATAGTGGAACGATGGCACAAGGGCGGACGCGACGATCGGCGGAACGGCAGGGACCGCTGCATGCCCTGCCGAGCGAAGGACCAGCGACGACCGGCACGAGAGCTGCTTTGCTCGCGGGACACGTTCGGCTATCGGGCCTTGATCGACCCGCGAAACCGCCGCCACGGATGATCCTTCGGAAGACAAGCATGTCCGCCCTCCGCGCCGCCATTCCTCCGATTGCCGTCGTTCTCGCCATTTTGGTGGGAGAATGCGCTCGCTGCGGAACCGTCCCCCGCACCGGCCGGATCATCCGCGAGCCCCGACACAGTTTCAATTTCGACGCCGGAGAAGCCGATCACTCCGATTTCAGCCGGGCGAAGTCCGGGCGCAGCAGTTGCGTGCCCGAGTGTGGAATGTTGACGAACAGCCCGTACTTCGGCACGAAGACCATCTGGCCGTAGGGCTTCTGCACAGTGACGCGGCCTCCTTCGACTTTCGGCTCGAAGGGAAGCCAGTCGTTCTTCTCGAACGAGTACACGAAGAATTTGCCGTCGATGGAAGCCAGGGCGGCCTTCTGCTCGGGGATGTACTCGACGACGTTCACGAGGCCCGGCAGTGGCCGCTGCGGTTTCAGGTCGATGAACTTGTTCTGCCGGATATCGTAGGCCCATGTGGTGCTGGCGCCCTTCTGGTTCCGCTCCTCCCGGCGGTACTCGCACCAGAAGATCCAGTCGCGATCGGGAATGTAGCAGAAGGGCCTGCTCTCGGCGTTGCGGTTGGGGAACGGCACCGGGACTTCGCGGATCAGCAGTTCGTTCGCGTCGATGTCGTAGCTGCGGAACACGCACTTCACGATGCGCCAGTCGTACCGGGTCGCCGGGATGAGCTGGATATCGAGGATTCTCCCGGCGGGGTCGATCATCTGCGTGTTGTTGTGCGTCTCTGGAACGTCCTCGGGGATCTTCGTGACTTTCGCGATCGGCATTTCACGCCACACGCCACCGCGGTCGATGTCGTAGAACCAGACATGATCGAGTTCGGGGAAGGCTTCCTGCGGAGTGCCGGCACGACGATACAGCCTGCCGTCGAACGCCACGTACTGATTCCGCATGTGCCCGGCACGGGCTTCGCCTCCCAGGCCGATGGTCGAGCCTTCCCAGCCGACGATGGGGATGTAGTCGTTGTGGCGGCCGACGCCGGTGGTCCAGCGATTCACCCCGGGAACGTACACGTCGACGTCGCTGCCTTGATACGTCGAGTGCCCGCCGCCGAAATAGACGACCCAGCCCCGAACGGGATCGACGGCGAGGTTCCCCCAGTCGCGCGGGGCCGGGCGGCGGGGAGGATTCGCCTGCACCCAGGTATCGAACGGCAACTCCTTCAACTTCGCGACCAGTTCCGGATCGTCGGCGGGAACTTCGTGCGGTTCGATCGGCGGCGCGGGGAGCGCTTCGGGCGCCGGCTTCGCGGGAAGCGCGGCGAGGTCGAGCTTCAACACGTACGTCGCCTGCTCCTGCGCGTTCCCTTCCGGCTGCGTGACGACGAGCAGCCCCGCCTTTTCGTCCAAGGCCATCATCTGGTTCGGCGTGGAGCCTTGCGTGTGATTCACCCAATGGACGGCACCGGGCCATTCCTGCTCGTCGCGCAGCGACCATTCGCCGGCATCAAGGTCGAGCGACCAGATGATCGCCTTGGCGGGGTCGCCGCGGCGCAGCGTCACGAGCACGATGCTTTCGCTCTTTGGATCATATGCCATCAACGGCAAGCGTTGGCGCGGAGGCCGACGGTCGGACTTCACTTCCCGCCATTGCCGCGATCCGCAATCGTAGACCCAGGTGTCGTCCAGCCCCATCGAGAACTCGTAGCGGGGCTGCGGATCGTCGAGATCGGTCCGCAGGAGGCTGTTCTGCCCGCCGAACATCACGATCGACTTCCGCTTCGGGTCGTAGACCATCGGCGCGGCGCAGCGAGCCGGAGGTTCGACGCGCAGTGGACCGTCGAGCACCACGTTCATCGACCAGAGTGCGTCGCGCAGGGGAATCAGCGCGTCATCGAGCTTTCCGCCGCGTACCAGCGAGACTGCCTCCTTGAGTCGGGCCGGCACGTCGGCGCACTCGGCCTTCGCCACGGTCGGCAGTGCGAGATTCTCCGCCGCTGCGGCCGCGGATTCGATCTGCTTCGAAGTGTCCCCCGTTCGGGCGGCGTCAGGCGTTCGCCGAAGCAGCCAGACAGCGTCCATTGTCGGGCTGACCTGGCTCATCAGGCCGATCAGCTTCGTGCGGGCCTCCTTCACTTCGGGAGTTCCGAAGGTATCACCGACGCGCCGCCAGGTCTTGTCGGCGTAGGAGAAACGGAGTGTTCCATAGTGGCCGGTGATCTGCCCGGTCGCTTCGCGGAGATCGATGTTCTTGGCGTGGAAGTGCGGGAACAGGACGATTTCGTCGTTCACGGGATCGTAGCAGGCGCCGATGCCGTAGAGCGGCGGTCCACCGGCCGACTCGTTGCCGTAGATCACCGTCTTCGCCGGGAGTTCTTCCCACTTCTTCGCCTGCGGGTCGTAGGCAGCCATGAGTCCGGGAAGCGTGTAGACGAGTCGTCCGCGCTTAGAGTCCCACGTTCCGCCCTGTACGACCATCGCGGGCTTGGGCGTGCCGTCCGCGCGCAGTTCCCCTTCGCCGGTGTAGGTGATGGCGCTGCCCGCGCCGCCGCCGGTGATGCCGACGTCGGCGGCGGTGCTCTCGTAATCCGAGACCCAGCGGCCGCGGACTGCATCGAAGACGCGGACATCGTTCCTCCCGGGGCCGCGATAATAGGCCACGCCGCCCCAATGCAGGACTTGCCCGCGCTGCGGCACGTAGACCGGGCCGCTCCAGGAGAAACCGGGACCATCGTTCGCGGGGGAATCGAGCCGCACCCACTTGTTGACGGGGATGTCGCCCACGGGCTGTGCGTGGGCGACATCGATCGGCATCGCGAAAACGACAGCCAGAATCGCCCACGTCGATCGAGTGCGAATTGCCCCGCGATTCATCCTTCAGCTCCCGCGTCGACTTCTCGGATGGAACTGAACCTGGGCACGCGCCCGAAGCTTTTTCTCACGCCCCGGACGCGCCCCGAAACCGAACTCACCGTTTGTAAGAACTGCGATCTCGAAAGAAAACCCCGCCTCATGTTCCCGTGGTCGCGGGGAACCTCCGCGTGCTGCTCATGCGATTCGGAGAACGCACCAGCCACTGATCGGCCAAGTCGACGAAATCCCCGGCTGCCTCCGCGCGGAAGCAGCCGGGGACGTACATCGTCGATGACGGAGCGCAAGGTGGACCGGATCACTGCCCAGTGCTGAAGTAACCCGCCCGAAGCGCACGTTCGGCGTTGCCGCCCGGAGGCAGACGATTGGTCGGCGAATCGCCGGTGGCCAGCTCGAACGCGAAGCCGATCGGGTTCCGCCCGGCCCGCTCCACGCCCTGGCTGTTGTTGTTGGCGTCTCCCCAGCGGCCCCAGACGTCGCCGGGAGCGACCATGTCGAAGCGGACGAACGCCTGCTTCTTGCGGTCGTATTCCAGGATGCCGTCGATCGGAGTTTCGTAGCCCATGCTCAGCGGGCCGTTGGGCGACGTCGCCTTGGCGGCATCGTACGTCGAACCCCAGTGGATGAACCCTTCGATGCCCATCCGGATGCGATCGGGAGTCACTTCATCGACGACGAGCGACAACTCGGCGGTGTTGACCGCTTGCTGCCCGACGATGCCGTCTTCGCTGGTCAATGCCCGCTGCGGATTCAGGTGGAAACGGGCCATGCGATTCGCGATCGCCGGTCCGACCTCTAGCCGCTGGCCTTTGGTCGGATTCTCCGGCACGAGCGCCTTCCACTCGCCTTCCGTGATCCACATGAACTCCGTGTTCGGCTGGAGCATGAACTCGAAGATGTGCCGGAAGTCGTCATTCTTGGCGTACCGCAGTTCTCCCTTCTCGTCGCGCGCGAGGAACCGCGAATGCACCTTGAGGATCAACCCGTTCTTCGGGGGCGAGGCGATGAGCTCGTCCTCGGCCGACAACGCGGCGAGCGCGAGCGCGCTCGGCTTTCGTTCTGATTCGGGCAGGGCTTGGAATTTCGCCAATGCGGCCGCGAGATCCCCTCCGCCGAGCATCTTTCCGTCGGGCGAGACGCAACTCATGTAGCCCGACGAGGTGACCCAATGCTTGTCGATGCTGGCGG
>JBBDNU010000060.1:0-33432 GCA_040877365.1 Planctomycetales bacterium | reverse complement strand
GGCCTTGGCGCAAATTCCGTGCCGAACGCTATTGGGCTTTGCGGGGGAGAGGGTCGGGGTGAGGGGGCTGCCTTGCGGATGACGCATTCCACTCGGTGTGGAGCGCGCCCGATTTCTTGGATGTCCCCCCTCCGCTGATCGCACCGACGTCGATCGGCCATGTGGGTTGCCGCCGTCAGGGGAAATCCTCCAATCGAACACCGCTTGACGCCTTCCCGCGTTCCCACGACACTCCCCGCTTTTGCTCTGAAACAATGAGCCGGCGGGTTGATCCCGCCGGTGGTCCACGCGGGCAGCGGCTGAAGAACGTCACCGCTCGCGTCGGCCGGTCCGGTTTCCACCGCGGGGATGAACCCCGCGGCTCATCAGGGAGTCGCGGCGATGTTCCGGCGCATGCGGCATCTGGCGGAGTACTTCGTCTTCCGGATCGTCATCGCCGCGATCGACGTGCTCTCCGTGCGGCAGAGCGTGCGGCTGGCGGAACTGCTCGCCTTCTTCGTCCATCGCGCGCTGCCGCGAAAGATCACGCGGTACGCCGTCTGC
This sequence comes from Planctomycetales bacterium, assembly GCA_040877365.1. Taxonomy (GTDB): domain Bacteria; phylum Planctomycetota; class Planctomycetia; order Planctomycetales; family Planctomycetaceae; genus JBBDNT01. The sequence continues at coordinate 32,889 of JBBDNU010000060.1, read as the reverse complement.
CAGGAGAACATCCGGCGGGCGTTCGGCGAGGACGTGCCGGAGGCGGAGATCGACCGGCTCGTGTACCGCATGTGGGTGCACCTCTTCCGGCTGCTCGTGGAGATCGTGCAGTTGCCTCGCAAGCTGCGGCGGGCCGACCATCTCGACGCGGTGTTCATGCCGCAGCGGGACGAGACAGTGCGGCTGCTGGCGTCGGGGCGGCCGGTGATCGTGCTCAGCGGGCACTTCGGCAACTGGGAGCTGGCGAACCATTGCTTCGGCGTCTTCGGCTGGCGGATGGGGACCGTCGCCCGCGACATGGACAATCCGTATCTGCACCGCTGGTTCTCCCGTTACCGCCAGCGGACCGGGCATAAGCTCATTCCCAAGAAAGGGGGGGCGGGCGACATCGTCCGGCTCGTCGAGCGGCGGGGCTATGTCGGCATGTTGGGGGACCAGGACGCCGGCTCGAAAGGCCTGTTCGTCGAGTTCTTCGGCCACGACGCCTCGACGTTCAAGTCGATCGCCCTGCTCGCGATGCAGCATCGGGCGCTGATCTGCGTGGGCTACGCCCGCCGCCTGCCGGACGATTTCGCCAATCAACGCTGGCTGCGGTTCGAGCTGGGCCACACCGACGTCATCGACCCGGACGACTACGACGGCCCGGACGCGATCCGGCAGATCACTCAGCGGTACACGACGGCGATCGAACGCGCCGTCCGCCTCGCCCCGGAGCAATACTTCTGGGTCCACCGCCGCTGGAAAAGCAAACCGGGCCAGCGCAAGGCCCGCCGCAAAGCGGCGTGACCCGGCGAGCGGGGCGGCGTCAGCTCCCCGGTACTTCCCACTCCGATGCGCGCCCAAGCGACCCGGACGCTCCAAGCGTCCGGGTCGCTGACAACGTTCGCCTGGAAGCTCTTTGACACCCGGCTGGAGTTCGATTCCAATGGGTGCTGCATGAACCCTCGCAGCCTCGTGCCCCCGCTTTTCACCAGACACCGGAGATGTCGCATGATCGTCGCCGGAGGAATACTGGATTCGAGACCACGGCGAACAGGACGAACCATGACCCTCGAAACGGCCCGCAGCGCGCTGTTATGGTGCGCGATCATCAATTACGGCGTGTTGCTCTACTGGTTTCTGATGTTCGCGTTCGCGCGCGACTGGGTGCATCGGCTCCATGGCCGGTGGTTCCGGCTGTCCGCCGAGCGGTTCGACGCGCTGCATTACGTGGGGATGACGCTCTACAAGCTGGGGATCCTGCTGTTCAACCTCGTCCCGTACATTGCGCTGCGAATCGTCGGGTGAGTCCCGGTCGTCGTGTCGCTCGATCCTACGCAACCGAGGCGCGCACGCCGATTGCGTTTCCCTGTGGATTGTGGCAGAGTGTCGGCGACAGTCTCCCTCGCCGGAGGAATCCGCTCATGCGCTGCCGTCTTCCGTTCGTGTGCGTCGTGTTCGTCGGCTGCCTGTCGTGCGGGGCGCTGCGGGCCGCCGAGTTTCCGACGTTCGAGCACAAGGTGCTCGACCCGGCGATCGGCAAGGTGTGCTACGCCGTCACCGTGGCCGACGTCGACGGCAACGGCAAGCCGGACATCGTCGCCGTCACCGAGAACAAGGTCCTCTGGTACCAGGCCCCCGACTGGAAGAAGCGGGTGATCATCGAGGACCAGACCGAGCGGGACAATGTGTGCATCGCCGCGCACGACATCGACGGCGACGGGAAGATCGACTTCGCCCTCGGCGCCGGCTGGACGAAGATCGGCACGATTCAATGGCTCACCCGCGGCAAGTCGCTCGACGAGAAATGGACGGTCCACGAGATCGCCCGCGAGCCGTGGACCCACCGCATGCGGTTCGCCGACGTCCTCGGCAAAGGCAACCCGCAACTCGTCGTCTCGCCGTTGCAGAAGACGCAGGGGGAAGGCGTGCGGCTGCTGGCATTCGAGATCCCCAAGGATCCCCGCACGGACCGCTGGCCGATGACGGTGATGGATCAGTCGTTGAACATGCTGCACAATCATTGGCACGCGGCTTCGATCGGCCATGGTGGGACCGGCACGTTGACGGCGAGCCGGGAGGGCGTGCACTACATCTTTCGCGAAGGAGAACAGTTCAACAAGGAGCAATCGAGCAAACACCCAGCCGGCGAAGTGAGAATCGGCGGGATGAAAACCTCGAGCCTCACGGGCAACTTCCACGCGACGATCGAGCCGATGCACGGCACCACCGCGGCCGTATATTTCTCCAGCTTCGGTGGATGGCACCGCACCGTCCTCATCGACACTCTTAAGCGGGGCCACGGGTTGTCGACCGCGGATCTCGACGGCGACGGCGAAGATGAAATCGTCGTCGGCCACAGCGACCCGAGCGACGGCCCGGTGAAGGGGCCGGCGGTGTACGTCTTCAAGTGCATCGACGCGAAGGCCGGAAAGTGGGAAAAGCACCTTATCGACGACGGCGGCGTCGCGGTCGAGGACCTGATCTGCGCCGATCTCACCGGCGACGGCCGCATCGACATCGTCGCCGGCGGCCGCCAGACGGGGAACCTGAAGCTGTACGTGAATCGCGGCCCGGCGAAGTAGCGAGAGATCAGAGGTCAGAGATCAGAGGTCAGTCAGGTCGAACAGGCCGGGGTCAAGGCTTCAGAATTTCAGTTTTGCCTCGCAAAACTGAAATTCTGAAGCCCCGACCCCTCCCAGCTCAAACGATTCCCCCATTGACAGCGGACAACTGACAGCGGACAACCTCGAAATCATCGCCCATCGCGGGGCCTCGCGCGACGCGCCGGAGAATACGCTCGCCGCCGTCCGGCTCGCGTGGGAGGTCGGGGCCGATGCCGTCGAGATCGACGTGATGCTCTCCCGCGACGGAGAGATCGTCGTGATCCACGACGCGACCACGGGCCGCATCTGCGGCGACGATCGTGCCGTCCGCGATTTGTCGCTCGAGGAGCTGCGGCTGCTCGACGTCGGCCGCTGGAAGGGGGAGCGGTGGGCAGGGGAGCGGGTCGCGACGCTCGCGGAGATTCTCGCCACCGTTCCTGAGGGGAAGCGGGCGTTCGTCGAGATCAAGTGCGGCCTCGACATCGTGCCGCTCCTCGAACGTGCGATACGCGACGCGCCTTACCTGCCGGAGCGGATCGTCGTCATCGCTTTCGACCGCGATGTGGCGGCCGCGGTGAAGCACGCGCTGCCGGACGTGAAGGTCCTGTTGATCGTGGCGCTCCGCCGGGATCGCCGCTGTGGGCTGTGGGCGCCGACCGCGGAAGAACTCATCGCAATCGCGCGGGGAGCAAAGCTCGACGGGATCGACGTCGGGAGTTGTCCGGGGGTGGACCGGGAGTTCGCGGCGACGATTCGCGGGGCGGGGCTGGATCTTTACGTGTGGACGGTCAATTCGGCGGCGACGGCCCGCCGGCTCGCGGCGATCGGGGTGCAGGGGATCGCGACCGATCGCCCGGCGTGGATGCGCGGACAGCTTGCGAAACCGCAAGTGGCCTCCCATGCCGTCCGCTGACGTGTGCCCTCTTGTCTACGCTTCCATCAGGCCGAATAATGAGGCGTCGGGCGTCGGACCGACCGGCCGGCGGCCGATCAGCGGAAATTTCCGAAATTCCGTTGCATTTCGCGAAAAAACGACTCTCACTTCCGAATTGCTATTCGGTAAGCTGAAGGGCGGCGGCCGTCGCCGGGATTTCACCGCGGGTCCGCATTCCCGCCTCCCGTTCGGCATACGCGCCGCGTCGTTCGACGAGGGATGTCTTGATACCGAAAATTCATTCGGGGGAATTCATCGCCCCCCGCAGAAGCCACGAATAACAAGGAGTGATCCAGTGACGTTCGACGTCGAACTCGAAGCGCCGCGGCTGCTGCCGACGGCCGATTTGCCGGCCTACACCTATGTCGCCGGGACCGAGACGCCGCACCCGTTTCGCGATCCGCGGGGGCACAGCCACGGGAAGCGGAACCGGGCCATGAAGCCGCTCATCGCCGAGGAGTGGGCCTACAACCGGCACTACCTGCTGGGGCTGGACTACTTCAACCACGGCTACTACTGGGAAGCGAACGACGAGTGGGACCGGCTGTGGAAGGTCTCGGCGCCCGACAGCGCGGCCGGCCGGTTCCTCAAGGGGCTGGTCAAGCTCGCCGCCGCCGGCGTGAAGGTCCGGGAGAAGAGCATCCACGGCGTGCGCCGTCACGCGGCCTCCGCCGGGGAGGTGTTCGCGGACGTCGCGGCCGAGGTGGGAACGGACCGCTTCTGCGGTCTGGAGTTCACGCACCTGCAATTCGCCGCCGACCGCGCCGCCCAGTTGAGCTACAAGCAGAAGCTCCCCGCGGGCCAGCCGGTCCGAGTGTTTCCGTTCGTGCTTCAGCCGGAACCGATGCCGCTTGGATGACCGGCGATCGTCCGCGGCGAGCTACTCGGTGAGCCGCTGCATGTCGTCGGGGACGACTTCGCGGGGAGCGACTTCCCACGGCTCGACGCTGATCCCGAAGCTCGTCTCCTCTTCGCGCCACGTGCCCGGTTCGCGGCCGCCGGGCTGAGGCGTGCGGTATCCCGCGGTGGCGGAGCGCTCTTCGCCATTCGCCCAGCCGACCGCCTGGACGTTGCGGGGCATCGCCCATTCCTCCTGAGATCGTGCTTCCGGCGGGGCGACCGCGGCCGTCGGAAGGATTTGCGACCCCCCGCCGTCGAAGGGTTCGGCGACCGGCCGCTGGTTCGTCGACGTTCGCCGTTCGGGGAGGGGTCCCATCTGCCTGAGGATTTCGGCAGCCTCGGCGACCAGGACCGGATCGACCGGCGCCTGCGGTTCCGCCTTGGCCTTCATCGCGGCGAGCTGCACGAGCGCCGCCTTCGCCACCGTCAGGTCCTGGTCCAGATCGAGCGCCCGGCTGTAATGCTCGATCGCCTTTTGCCCGCGGCCGGACTGCGTGTAAACGTAGGCCAGATTGGCGTGGGCCTCGGCCTCGGTGCCGCACTTGCGGAACATGGCGAGACTTTCGTCGAAGCGGTCCTGCTGGCCGAGGACGAGGGCCAGGTTATTCGTGGCCCGCTTGTTGCCGGGATCGCATTCGAGCGCCTGCCGCAGCGCCTCTTCGGCGCCGGTCGGGTCGTTGTGCATGTACAGGGCGTAGCCGAGGTCGCACCAGACCTCGCCGTGGGCGGGGGCGAGATCGAGGGCTTCCTGGAAGTAGCGGTCGGCCTGGTCGAGGTCGCCCAGCCGGCTGTGGACGACCGCGAGGCGATGGCGGGCGTCGACGTTGCGCGGGTTCTGCCGCACGATCTCCTCGTACTTCTGCTTCGCTTGCACGAGGTTGCCCTGGCGCTCCTGCAGTCGGGCGACGCTGTACTGCGTCTTCGTCTGCTGCGCCCGGTTGGGCAGGGCGGAGTTGAGCGCCTGCGAGAGCCGGGCGCAGCCCGGGGCTGCCGCCAGGAGCAGCAGCCAGGAAGCGACGAGTGAGCGGCAGGGCATGTTCATCGTTTCCCTTTCCGGGACCGTCCGAATCGCGTATCGAGCAGATGAAATCCGCTGGAGATGTCCGTCGAAGCCGGACCGGCTGGGGCTTGCCGCGGCTTAGAAGAAGCCGCCGCCGAACCCGCCCCCTCCGAGACCGCCGAGCCCTCCGATGCCGGTGCCGAAGCCGCCGACGCCGCCGAAGCCGGTGGTGCCGAAGCCAGCTCCGTAGTAGCCGGGGTTGGCGAAGCCCTGGTTGTAGGCCCGTTCGGCCTCGAACGACTCGAAGCCCGGCGCCAGCAGCGGCGCCACGACCACGCGGCGCTCGGCGTCGGCCACGCCCATGGATTGCAGGGCGGCGACGACCACCTTGTGCCGCTCCACGTCCAACTCGCGGTTGTTATGGACCGGATATTCGAAGGCGTCCGGCTCCTCGCTCTCGAAGCTCATCGAGCTGGGCTGGATGATGATCGGGAACGGCACGTCGGCCGCCCGGACGGCGATCTGCTTGACGTGCTCTTCGCCCGCCGTGTTCAGGATCGCCGTGTTTCCCTTGAACTCGTGCTCGGGGATGGCGAAGTCGGAAGCCTCGGCGTTCGCTTCCATTTCCTGGAAGATCGGGTCGATGAGGGCGCCGAGAGGCGCCGGGGGCGAAACGGAACTGCACTGCTGGTCGCGGTGGCAGCAGCAGCCGGTCGTCCCGACGGCCAGGGCCGCGGCGACCGCTGTCTTGAGAATCGGTGACGGAGACATGGCACGGTCCTTCAGTCGATAGGCTGGGTCAGGTTCGCCGGCGCCCGCGGATCGGGAGGGCGGAGGGCCGGCGCGATCGGTGAGACAGTCGCTTACTCGGAGAAGCCGTGGGAACCCTGGATGTAGTAGGATTCCGAGGCCTGATACGACCGCTGATACAGCGGCCCGGCGCACATCCGGTCGCGGTACATCGGCCAGACGGTGCTCCGGTGGTGGCAGCACTCCGGCCCCTCGAGGTGTCCGTGGATGAAGAACTCGAGGTCGTCCGGCTCCGTCACCTCCATGCCCGGCAGCAGCATCGGGGCGTTCCCCGGCTCGATCGGGTGCACCAGCTCCGGACTCACGAGAATCACCAGCTCGGTCTCGTCGCGGCTGTAGGCCCGGCTCGAGAACAGCAGGTTGGCGATCGGCAGGGTGCCGATGCCGGGGACCCAGTTCGAGTCGCCGCGGGACTGCTCCTGGATCAGGCCGGCGATGGCGAGGACCTGGCCCTCGCGGAGATCGACGGTCGTCACGGCGCCGCGGGTGTTCAAGCCGGGGATGCCGCTGACGGCGACCGAGCTGTTGATCGTGCTGAAGGTGGGGGCCACCTGCAGCCGGATGCGGTCGCGATCGAGCACGGTGGGGGTGAAGGTCAACTGCGTGCCGAACCCCTTGAACGAAGTGCCGGCCGCGCCCACTCCGCCGACGCCCACGACCGTCGGGACCGGGAACTGTCCGCCCGAGATGAACGTGGCGGTCTGGCCGCTGAGGGTCACGAGGTTCGGCTCGGCGAGGATCTTCGCGACGCCGTAGCCCGAGAGAGCGTCCAGGGCGAGGTTGAAGCTGTCGCCGTCGAACGTCCCCGAGGCGAGGATGTTGCCGCTCCCCACGAGCGAGGAGGAGAACAGGAAATCGCCGATGTCCAGGTCGAAGTCGACCCCCAGCCGGCGGACGGCCGAGCGCTGCAGCTCCGCGATGCGGACCTTGAGCATGACCTGCTTTGGACCGGGGACCTCCAGCATGTTGATGATGTTGCCCTGCGGGAGGACGTCGGCGTCGAGCAGCGGGGCGGCCGGCGCGCCGCCGGCGAAGGTCGGCCCGTATCCGCCGTACGGCGCCACGGCGCCGGTGACCGGGTCGTAACCGAAGGGACCGAACGGGCGGAGGCCCAGAGGCCCGGCGAGAGGGCCGGCGGCGCCGCCCGCCTGATTCGCCCGGGCTTGCAGCACCGACATGATCTGCACCGCCTCTTCCTCGTCCCGCGCCTGGCCGCGGACGATCAGCTTGTCCGCGATCGGGATGAGCTGGATCTTGCTGTTCGGGAACAGCTCGTTGATCATCCGCTGCATCGCGCCGAAGACCACGCGGCGGCGGTCCTCCTCGGCGGCGTTGGGAACGACCGTCACCTGCACGCTGAGGATCTGCCCCTCGCGTCCGGGCGCCCCGTTGCCGAACCACAAGGTCAACGTGGTCGTGCCGAGGCTCGAACCGATGACGTTGATCGCGTCCGGCCCGAACGGCACGGTCTCGATGACCGAGGGGTCGGCGACGGCGATCCGTGTGACCTCCTGCTTGAATCGCATCAGCTTCGACCGCTGCACCGGGACTTCCAGTCCCACCTCGGCCGATTCGATGCTGTCCAGCACCGAGTTCACGCGCTGCTTGAGTTCCGGCGAGACGGTGCGGGGCTGGGTGGCCGGCAGTTGCGGCACCCCTCCCGGCCGGGCCTCCTGCGCGAAGCAGGCGGAGGTCGCGAGCACCGCCAGCCCGCACGAAGCCAATTGACCGAGCCTGCGAATGCGCCCCCTGCTCCGCCCGCGCACTCCTTGCTTCGGGACGAAGAAATCGCTGCTGCCCATGTGAGCACGCCTCCTTGCTTCTGAACAGGGCTGCCTCCGGCGCGGACTCGCAACCGGATAGCGGCTCGACACGTCCTGCGCGCCGCTCGACGCAGCCACTCCGATATTCCATCCAATCGGCCGAATCACCGCGCCGGCTGTGATGAATTTGACGCTTCGTGCGGATTTTCACGCGCGGTCGGAGGCCGCTCGCAGTACGGGCACGCCGTGCTGTAGATGATGCGGCCGCAGGCCACGCATTCGTGCGGATCGGAGAACATCGGCGTCGTCGACCGCAGACGGCGGTAGATGAAATACGCAAACAGGCAGACGATCAGCGCCGGCAGCATCCACTGCTGTTCGCTTGCCCAATACGACACCCCGATCAGCGCCGTCACCGCGCAACTGATGTAGATCAGCACGTCCTGCAGCTTCCGCTTCCAGAGCTTCGCCCGCAGGTAGGCGGCCCGCGCTTCGGCTTGAACGTGCGTCCGCATCACCTCCCGCTGCTCCTGCCGCACCCGCTCCGCCTGGGCATGCGCTTCGATGGCCGTCAGTAGCCGCTGAGACGTGTCGAGGATGCGGTACGAGTCATCGAACTCGAACTCCTCCTGATGCGCCCAGCGGTTGCGGAACTCCCGCAGCTCGCTGACATAGCTCCGCTCCAGGAACCCCAGCCGCTTGCGGAACACCTGGTTCCACTCGTCCCACATCACCGAGAGCAAGAGCGCCAGGTCCCATTGCGCGGGTTCGGCCCGCTCCCCCTTCACCCCCCGCCGATCGCGGAAGCTCTGCTGGGCCACCTCGGTCCAGCGGCCGTCGTACACCTCCTGCATCTCCCGCTCGATGAACGGGAGCAGGCCCTCCTTCAGGCTGTCGAGGGCCAGTCGGACGGGATCGGCGGCGATCCGCATGGTCGGTCCGTTCCAATTTCCCCGTGAGAAGTCCGGCGGATGCGCGACGGCATGGGAAAATGCAATAGGGGATTCTACCAACACCGACGGGCGGAAGCACGCCGGATGCCAACGGATCGATTGGCCTCGACTCGGAGCTTCGCGGGCGCAGCCCGCGAGCGCAGGGGAGCGCGCCCCGTCGGACGGGCCCCCACTAATGGCGGAAGCCGGGCTGCGACAGCGCCAGCCCGGCTTCCGCGAATTACAGTAGTTCCAAGAACGCGACTCCGTCATTCCCGCGCAGGCGGGAATCCAGCCCGTCGTCCGCGCCGCCGGCTGGATGCCCCTTCGCGGGCAAGACGCGCCGTTTCGAACTTGGAAGATCTGAATGATCGAACCCGCCTCACTTGGCGGAGGACGTCAGGTCCGCGAGGACCACCCCCGCCAGCGTTCGCACGCGCGGGTCGCCGGCGTCCGCCGTGCGGCGGATCTCGTCCAGCCCCTCGCCGCCGCGTTCCGGCGCCAGCCGCACGAGGCCTTCGATCAAGAACATTCGCACCCGTGGATCGCGCTCGATCTCCAGCCGGTGCGCGATCGCGGCCGCCGCCTTCGGGGACGCCGCCTCGGTGCGGCCCAGATCGAAGGCGGCCACCGCCCGGACGGAAGGCGCGTCGTCGTTCAGTTTGCGAATCAGGTCGAGCTGGTCGCCGGCGCCGCCCGCCGTGGACGCGTCGAGGCTGCGGCTGTGGTTCGCCGGAACGACCTCAGCCGTCGCGCCGCTGGCCGGTTTGGCCGCCGCTGCGCTGCCGCGTGCGGCCAATTTCGGCAGCGGCGTCGAGGCGAGGGAATGGTCGGGCAGGGCCGGCTTTGCGTACGAGGCGTTCGCCAACCGCCCTTGCAGCCGGGAGGCGCGGGTGGCCGCGACGCGGCTGTGCTCCGCCGGCTTCGCCGCCGCGGAATATTGCCGCGCGGAGGAGCATCCCACAAGGCCAACGGCCAACAGGACGATCGGCGTTGCCGCGAGAAGGTGTCGGGGCATCGGCTGGGTCTCGATCTGGAGCGGAAAGTTGGGAAAGACGCGGGACACCGCTGTCATCGGCGAAGGCGGCGCGGACGATGCGGCAATTCCGGCACGATCGTCCCGATCGGCGAATCCGGGACGACCGGCGCCCGCAGACTTTACCCTCACAACGGGACCGGCCCCGCCGCGCCGAGAAACCGATCGCGCGCAACGCAAAAGCCGCGCGACGCCGTGGCCTTTGGATCAGGTTGGCGATTGGATCGCGAATCAGGCGCGGCGGAGCTTCCGGCGGCGGTAGGCGACGAGACCGACACCGCCGAGGCCGGGTCGCTGGAGCTCAAGCCTGTGACGGAACAGAAGTCGGCAACCCCCACTCGGCCGGGTCGTCCATTGCACCGGCTCATTCCGCGGGGCTTGCCGGACGCCCGTCGTCGAGATCCCACGCGTCCTCTTCGCTCGTCTCGCGGTCGCCGCTCAGCCAGTCCGGCCGCTCGCGAATGACGAGAACCACATCGCCGGGTTCCTCGGCCCAGCGGCCGACGCTCCGGGCGATGTTCCGGAACACCCGCCGGGCTGGGTAGGGGGGCACGTTGAGCTCGCCCACGGACCAATCTGCCAGACTCACGCGATACCGGTTGTGGCCCCACGGATCGCTGTATTGCCGGACGGCATCCGGCAGGCGTGCCTGCGCCTCGTCGCTCAGCACCAGATCGGCCTGGAGCGTGTTCCCGGAATACAGAGCCGCCGACAGGTACGCGTCCCAGCGGTCCGCGAACGAGAAGCCCGGCAGGATTCCCACGAGCGCAAGCGCCGCCCAATGACGGACGCCGCGCCCCGGCCACGTCACCTCGCGGAATGAAACCCCCGGCGTCCGCCCGAACAGGATCGCCGCGAACAGCGGCATCGCGACGTTCCACGGCCAGACCACGCTGTTCCAGTCGTGGCCGAGCGGTCCCAGACACAGCAGGATCGCCGCGTGCATCGCCACCGCGCCGAACGCGGCCACCGGGCGCAGCGACGGCACGAGCAGTCCCAGTCCGATCGCCGTTTCCATGACGGGAATCGCCAGCCCGCCCGATTCCGCCAGCGATCGAGCGGATTCCGGGAGGAACGGCTCGATGAGCCAGGGATAAACGTTGGTCGTGAAACTCACATTGAATTTCTGCAATCCGCTCCAGATGTAAGTCGCGGCCACGATCACGCGGCAGGCGCCGAGCAGGTCCTTCCTCCGCCGGTCCGCCGCGTCGGAACGAGTCCACGAATAGAAGACGAAGGGAACCAGCATGAGCAGGTACTGGTAAAACCACGGCTGCCAGCGGGACTGGTCCCACAGGCTCAGCAACCCCGCGAGGAGAACGAAGAGAACGATGAGCGTCCGCGGCCGCGGCAGCAGGGCGACGCCGACGAGCAATGCGAGCAGCGTGCCGAACCACACGCGGTCCCCGGGCGAGGGGATTCCGGGCAGCAGATCGGAAACCGGCGTCAGCGGATACGAGCGGTCGCTCAGCCAGAGTTTCGGCGACAGGAGCATTCCGCTCGCCATCGCGCCCGCGATCACGACCTTCAACCAGAAGACGCGGGCCTCCGGTCCCGTGGCGACCTGGCGGTATGCGGAACGTATGCGCTGCATCGTGCGTCCGGTGTCACGTTCGAGCAAGACGCCCTGCGCGGAACGCCGCTATGAACTCGGTGGGGTCCTCGATTTCTTCCTCGATGCGAACGATGCACTGGACGAGACGGATGAAGGACAAGGGCATGAGGACCGCGACCAGAAATGTGGCCACGATGTAGAGCGTGTCCCCCGAGCCGCCGACATACTCGTAGCGAATGATCTTGCCCATCACGGCTTTCCCTTCATTGCACGTCACGGTTCGTAGTGCGGACTTCAGTCCGCACACCTTCAGGGCTTGTACGGACTGAAGTCCGTACCACGAAGATTCACAAGCTCCTAGCCCTACTTCGGCGTCAGCCGCACCGTCGTCCCATCGATCGTGTGCCGCACGCCGAGCGGGTCGAACAGCGCGCGGAACAGCTTCTCCGCGTCCGCCTTCTCGACGTTCATCCGGACCCGCGCGTCGAGATCGATCCCCGCCGCGGCGAGCGCTTCGGGGTCGTATTCGAAGGCGATCCCCGATTCGCCGAGCTTCTGCATCAATGCGCTCGCCGGCACGTCTTCGGCCCGCAGCGTGAACTGCCGCCGCGACAGCGGGACCGCGTTCGCCGGCGGAGAGTCGGCCGCGCTCGCGACCCGGGCCGGGGCGATCAGCGGCATCGCCGCCGCGACTTGCGCGAAACTCCCCTTCACCGCGAGTGCGTTTCCCCGTGTCGCAACGGCGAGCGTCGGAAATTCCTGGCGCAGCCGCAATGCGAGCGCCGCCGCGTCGGCGACGGCATATTCGAGTTCCAGCGGCGTATCGTCCGGCACGGGAACGATCCGGATGCCGGCGGCGTTCGCGGACCAATCGAACGTGAGGTCGAACTGGATCAGCACGAGCGACAGTGCCTCGACGGCGCTCGCGTCGGGAAGCGTCCAGCCGGCCCACAGGTCGTGCGGCAGGCGGTCCAGCCCGTCGACGGCGAGGCCGAAGTCCGCGGCGATCTGCGCCACGATCTCCGCCGGGCGATCGAGGTCTTGCCAGTGCACCGTGCGGCGGGCGAGCCGATCGCGCCGGCGCTCGAGCGGCGGACGGTTCGCCAGCCGCGACAACTCGTCGCCGCGCTGCCGGACGAGATTTTCCAGCAAGGCGGCCTGCGCGGGCGGGCCGAGATAGACCGTGTTGCCGACGACCGCCGTCCCGGCGTCCGCCTCGCGGGCGATCCACGCGATGACCCCGGCGGTGGTCTGCTGGGCCGCGTCGAGATCGACCGGCCGCGAGGGATCGATCCGCCGGTCGAGCAGGAGCGCGATGCGGCGATTGTCGGCGACGCGCCGCAGGACGTCGCGGCGCGGCACGTTGCGCCAGGAGGCGTTCATCCGGCCGGCGAGCGCGTCGCGGAAGGCGCGGCCGGTCCGGTGGACGGGCACGGGCCGGTCGAGGACGACGCCCGCGTCCGCGAATAAGCTGAGGGCGAGGATCGCCGTGGCACTCATCATCGTGCATCGCCCAAGCCCGCGGGCCACGCCCGCCGGGGTTCTTCGAATAGTGAACACGTCCCCTGCGCGCTCGATACCCCGCGGGGCGCGGCCCGCGGGCTTGGGAGGCGCTGCGGGCGATGCTAACATGGATTCGGGCGGGCTGTCACGCCTGCTCTTCGCCCGCGAACACTCCATCCCATCGCGCACGGCCCCGAATGCTCACCACTCACGCCGTCGGCATCGACCTCGGGACGACCTATTCCTGCATCGCCTATCTCAACGAGCACGGCGAGCCGGTCACGCTTCCGAATCAGGAAGGGGAACTGGCGACGCCGTCGGTCGTGATGTTCGACGGCGACGAGGTGATCGTCGGGACCGAAGCCCTGCGGAATTCGGTCGTCCGCCCCGGGCACGTCGTGCAGAACTCGAAGCGATTCATGGGCGACCCGCGGCATCACTGGTCGATCGACGGCAAGAAATACACCCCGGTCCATATCGCGACCTTCGTGCTCAAGAAGCTGCTCGCCTCCGCGCAGGAGCAGATCGGCGCGATCGAGCAGGCGGTGATCACCGTCCCCGCGCAGTTCAGCGACGCGCAGCGGCAAGCGACGGTCGAGTCGGGACTGGCGGCGGGGCTTCAGCGGGTGGACGTCATCAATGAGCCGGTCGCCGCCGCGCTGTGCTACGTGCTCGGCACCGAGGGATTGTGGTTCACCGAGCTGGCGAACGAGCAGCGGATCATGGTCTACGACCTGGGGGGCGGGACGTTCGACCTGTCGCTGGTGAAGTACCGGAAGAACGAGGTGAGCGTGATCGCCTCGGCGGGCGATTTGAATCTCGGGGGCATCGACTGGAGCAACGCCCTGCTGAAGATCGTCTGCGACCAGTTCGCCAAGGAGACCGGCGAGGACCCCCGCGCCGATCCCGAAAGCCTGCAGTACGTCACGCTCGAAGCCGAGCAGACGAAGCGGAGCCTCACCGTCCGCCCCAAGGCGGCCCTCACGTGCCAGCACGCGGCCAGACGCCGCACGTATCAGATCACCCTCGAGCAGTTCGAGAAGCTCACCCAGCCGCTCGTCGAGCGGACCGCCGAGATCACCAGGCGGATGCTCAAGGACAAGCAGATCGGATGGGCGCACGTGGACGTCGTGCTCACCACCGGCGGCGCGTCGCGGATGCCGATGGTCCGCAATCGTCTGAAGGCGCTGAGCGGCACGACGCTCAACACCTCCCTCTCGCCCGACCAGTCGATCGCCCACGGCGCGACCTACTACGCCGGGATGCTGCTCACGAACGACAAGTTCGCCCGCTCGATCCTCAGCGCGGACGCCTCGGAGCGGCTGTCGCGCGTCAGGCAGCAGAGCGTCAACGCCCGGGCCTTGGGAATTCTCGTCCGCGATCCGGGGACCGACACCCGCGTGCCGCATTATCTCGTCCTGCCCAACACTCCCTTGTCGGCCGAGGCCGCGCAAACCTTCGGCACGGTGGTTCCCAATCAGCAGCGGGTGCACTTGCAGATCGTGGAGAGCGGCACGTCGCCCGAGCAGCCGGCGGTGCGGCTCGGCTCGTGCGTGATCGACGCGCTCCCGCCGGACCTGCCGGAAGGTTCCGCGATCGAGGTGACGATCCGTTACGACGCGCAGGCCCGCGTCCACGTCTCGGCCCGCGACGTCGCCAGCGGCAAGGAAGCCTCGACGGAGATCATCCGCCAGGAGAACCTCGTCCCGCAGCTCGAAACGCCGGCGGGCGAGGACGTGGCGATGGTCGATGCAGCGCACGTTCCGCCGAGGGAGGGACCAGCGGAGGGTCGAACGGCAACTCCCCTCCCTCTCAGGGAGGGGTTGGGGGAGGGTCGAGCGTCGCGTTCGCCATCCACCGTCCCCCTGCCCCCTCCCTCAAAGGGAGGGGGGAAGGCCGCGAAGCCGGCCGCCGCGACTCCGAAACCCGCTGGCGGCCCGCGCCCCCGAGCGGTCCCGCTGGCGAGCGGTCTCGAGCACACCCGCCAGCCGGTCCCGCTGTGCAATGCTTGCGGCGAGCCGCTCGATGCGCGGGGCCGTTGTCCGGCGTGCGGGGCGGGGGCCGCGGCGGCGAAGATCAAACGCCCGCCGCTGGAGATCGACGAGGCGGACATCCTCGATCTCGACGACAGCGCGATCGTCAAGACGCCGCCGACGCGCCATGCCGCGGGCGGCGCCCGGGGCAAGGCCGCCGCAAGACCGCGCCCCCCGCGCGATCCCGGCGAGGTCGACTTCTGGAACATGACGGAGTGAAGTCTCGAAGGCGAGGCTTCCGCCACTCGCGAGAAGCCTTCGCTCCTCCGGGGCGAAATCGAAGTCCGCGCCCCTGCTCGGCGGACGGTTCCTTCGGCGACGGCTCCGCGGTATCATCCGGGGCCGATCCGCTTCGTCGTTCGACACGATCAGGCCAAGGAGGAAGGATGCCCACCGGTTTCGGAATCGTCGGCTGCGGGATGATCTCGAACTTTCACGCGAAAGCCATCGAGCACATCCGCGGCGCCCGCGTCGTCGCCTGTTACGACACCTACGCCCCCGGGGCCGAGAAGTTCGCGGCCCATTACGGCTGCCGGAGGTACGACCGGATCGAGGAGATGCTCGCCGACCCGGAGGTGAACGTCGTCAACGTCTGCACGCCGAGCGGGGCGCACATGGAGCCCGCCGTCGCGGCGGCCAAGGCGGGCAAGCATGTAGTCGTCGAGAAGCCGCTCGAGATCACCCTCAAGAAGTGCGACCGGATCATCGACGCCTGCCGCAAGAACGGCGTCAAGCTGTGCACGATCTTCCCGTCGCGATACAGCGGCTCGAGCCTCGCCGTCCGCGAGGCGATCGAGAAGGGCCGCTTCGGCAAAATGACCCTCGGCGACGCCTATGTGAAGTGGTGGCGGACCCAGCAATATTACGACAGCGGCGGATGGCGCGGCACGTGGGCCTTGGACGGCGGCGGGGCCTACATGAACCAGGCGATCCACGGCGTCGACCTGCTCTATTCGTTCATGGGGGAGGTGGCCGAAGTGACCGCCTTCACCGACACGATCGCCCACGAGCGGATCGAGGTCGAGGACGTGGGCGTGGCCGCGCTGCGGTTCCGGAGCGGGGCGCTGGGGACGATCGAGGCGAGCACCGCCGCGTGGCCCGGCATGCACAAGAAGATCGAGTTGCACGGCACGCGGGGGACGGTCGTCGTCGAGGACGAGGACATCCTCGTGTGGGACTTCGAGAAGAAGTCCGCCGCCGACCAGAAGGTACTCGACAAGTTCAGCAAACAGAACCTGTCGGGGGGCGGGGCGAGCGATCCGTCGGCCATCTCCTACGAAGGCCACATGAAGCAGCTCAAGGATTTCTTGAAGGCGATCGAGACGGGGTCGAAGCCGCTCGTCGACGGCGAAGAGGGCCGCAAGAGCGTGGAGATCATCCTCGCGATCTACCAGTCCGCCTGGACGGGCAAAGCGGTCAAGCTCCCCTTGAAGAGCGACCCGAAGATCCCGGCCGAGAAGCTGGGGAAGAAGTCGGCGAAGTGAGCCCTCTTGGGCCGAGGGGTTCAGGGGGACGCACGGAATATCGAGAGCGCCCTGCGCGGCGCGAGCCGTCAAACCACCGCGGGGGGGTTAAACCCCGCGGCACGCTGGCGGGAAGTTCCCCGCTGGCTACTACCGCTTGCGGCGACGGCGGCCGCCGCGGGGGCGGGATTCAGCCGATTGGCGGGACTTGCCCTCTTCCGTGCGGCCCTTCGTGAGATAGGAGATCGCCTCTTCCCACGAGGGGATGCTGCGATAGGAGTGCGGGGCCTCCTCCTCCGATTCGGGCCCTTCGGACACGTCGCCGGTGCGGGCGGTGACCGGCTCCGGCTCGGCGAAGCCTTCTTCGGCGAAGCCCTCTTCGGCGAAGCCTTCCTCCTCGACTTCGGCTTCCTCA
The DNA here is from genome assembly GCA_040877365.1 of Planctomycetales bacterium. Lineage (GTDB taxonomy): Bacteria > Planctomycetota > Planctomycetia > Planctomycetales > Planctomycetaceae > JBBDNT01. The sequence goes on along the minus strand of JBBDNU010000060.1, from coordinate 15,960 downwards.
CGCCCCTCGGCCGCTTCCGGCTGCGCCGCGCGCGGCTCGCGTTCGCCCCCGCGACGCCGACGGCGACGCCGCCGCCGCTTCGGTTCGCCGGTCGTTTCGCCCGGCCCCGCTTCGGCCGCTGGCTCGGCGGGTTCCGCTTCGACGGCCTCGCCGAATTCCTCCTCGGCCGCCTCGCGCGGCGCACTCGGCCGGGCGCTGGGCGCCTCGGCGCCGGCGGCTTCGCGCTCGCCGTCTCGGGGACGGCGGCGGCGACGGCGACGGCGGCGGGGACCTTCCTCGCCGGCTTCCTCCTCCGCGACCCGCTCGACGGGCACCTCGGCCCGCTCGACGGAAGGTTCGGCCCGCTCGACGGGACGTTCGGCCGCCGGACGCCTGCTCTCGATCGACTTCCGCGGGGAGGGAGGCCGTTCTTCCAACAGACCGGCGCCGAAGTCGGAGTCTTCGAGGAACTCCCGCCGGCGGGCCTCGATCGCCTCCTTGTCCGCCGCGCGCGGCGCTTCGGCCGGCGCCGGCCGCGGCCGGCGTTCGCCGGCGGCGGGCGCGGCAGGTTGTCGCTTCTCGCCCGCGTCCTCCCGCCGGGGCCCGCGGCGGGACGACTCGGTCTCGCCGTCCCAATCCCAGTCCTGCAGGGCGTCCCAGTAGGAGTCCGGCGCCGCCGGCTCGGCGGTCGGCTCCTGGGCGGCGAACTCGGCTTCGTCCGGTTCGTCCGCGTCGACGGGCAGGTCGGGCTCTCTGCCGGCCGCTTCGCGGGCTTCGGCCGAAGGGGCGTCCTCGGGACGCGCTCCGGCCGGGAACATCGGCTCGGGATAAGGCAGTTCCTCCCCCGTGTCATCGACGGCGGGAGGTTGATTGATATCGACGCCCAGCAGGTCGCGGGCGAGGTCCTCCCACGAGTCGTCGTCGCCGGAGAGGCCGGGGCGGATGGAATCTGCGTTCATTCAGCAGAAACTATCGCACTCCCCGCCGATTTTCAAGGTGCGGCCCCGACTCGCTCGTACCGCACCTGCTGAATCCGCGTCTGGAGCTGCCGTGCGCCCGCCAGCGCCGCGACGTATGGCTCCGCGTCGACGAACCCCTCGATCCGGGCGAGCAGGTCGGCCTCCGGGCTGAGGACGACGGTGCACGGGAGCGAGCGGACTTCGAGGACGCGCGCCACGCGCGGCTCGCGGTCATGATCGAGCCGCACCGGAACGAATGAGGCGTTCACTCCGCGGACGACCTCCGGATCGGCCAGCGTCTGGGCGTCCATCTTCTTGCAAAACGTACACCACGCCGCGCCGAACAGGATCAGCGTGGGGCGGTTCGACTCGAGCGACAGGCGATGCGCCGCGTCGAGGTCGCTCTGCCAGCGAATTCCGGGCGCCGCCGTCGAACCGGCCGCGAACGCGGAGCGAGAAATCAATTCTCCGCCGATCACCCCGGCGAGAATCCGTGCGAGTGCCGTGCGTCGATCCATGACGTTTTTCTCCATGCGTCCCTGCGCCGGGGAGGCCGAGATCGTCCACGCCGCCGCGCGATCTCCAGGAGCCGTTATCGGCGCCGAACCGCAGGGGACTTGCAGCCGATTGCGCCGCCCGCGACGAATCGCGCGATTTTTCCACCCGATGCTTTGGTCGCGGTCGAAGGAAACAGGAGCCGAGGGGTTTATCCCCTCGGTGGGAACAGGGTCGGACACAGGGGAATGCTCACGTTCCTCGTTGCGGTCGCCGCAAGACCACCGAGGGGATGAACCCTTCGGCTCAACGGCTCGGATCGGAAAGCCCCAACAGCGAGGCAGGCGAATTGGTGTGCGGCCCCCTCACCCCGACCCTCTCCCCCAGAGCGGCGAGAGGGGGACTCCGATGGCCCCCGTCGCCATCATCGGCATAGCAGAGTCGCTGAGGTCTCCCGCGCCAAGTGCGTCACACGCTCCGGTGTCCCGAGGCCGGTCAATCGGCCTCGGCGGCATCGGGATCGGTGGCGTCGGGTCCCGCCGTCGGCGGCAACGGCGGGGGGGACGGCGGCCCCGTGCGGGGCGCCGCCGGCGTCACATCGGCCGGCTTGTCGTCGTCGGAATCCTTCTCCGGCCCCTTCGGCTCGACGAGGTCCTGCCGCTTCACGTTCAACTCGTCGAAACTTTCGGCGGAGATCACGTAGTACCATTCGCCGAAGCGGTCGTTGAGCTCCTTGGCCTTCCGCTTTCCGTCAGCGACCTTCTGGTCGTAGGCGGCGCGGGCGGACTCGTATTCCGCGAGCCGGCGATCGTATTCCGATTTGGCCCGCTCGTAGTCGGCGCGGGCCTTCGCCGCCGGATCGTCCGCTGGCTTCTCGTCCGCGGCCGCTGCTGCCGGGGGCTTCTCGTCGGCCGCGGGTTCCGCGGCCGCAGGGGCTTCCTGCGGCTCTGCATCCTGATCCTGCGAGTCGTCGTCGATGGCGGCCGGTTGTGGCGGCGCCTCGGGTTTCACCGGCGCCGCACCGATCGACTTCGCGTCGAACTCGGCCCGCACGAACAAGTAACGGCTGCGGTTCTCGTCGCCGGCGGAAGGCGCCGCGGCGACGCTCTCGTCGTCGGGTTCGTTCCCCCGCGGCTTGCCGATCTGGATCTCCTCCTCGGTCCCGGTGAAGAGCCGTCCGAAGTGGAGGTGGTAGGCGACGCCGCGATCGGTGGCGGCGACGAACTCCCCCTCCTGCGAATAGAACTTCGGCCGGCCGTCATCCCCGAGCACGACGGCGAACCCCTTGCCTCCCAATTCCGCCTGCGCGATGTCGGCGAACATCTGCAGCGACTGCGCGTCGCGGCCGAACTCGGGGGGCGGGTTGAGCGTGAGCTCGGGGGTGATCCAATCGGGCTTGGGGCGCACGCCGACGATCTTCAGATCGTCGAGCGCATCGACCACCTCGCGGGTCTTGTCCGCAGCGACCTGCTCCGTCTCCTCGTTCAAGCCTTCGAGCTTCCACGGATCGGCGGACTTCTCGCGGGTCAGCCGCACGACCTCGTCTCCGACCAGCTCTCCTTCGGCGTCGAGCCGCGGGCGGCGCATCTCCAGCGCGACGAGGCCTGAGCGGTCGAGCTGGAGCAGGTCCGGTTCGATCCATTCCGAGAACTTCGTGGACAGCGCCAGGTCCAGCCGGGCGATGTACACCTCGTCTTCGTCGGCGCGGCGGACGTAGTAGGTGTCCGCGCCGCCTTGCGCGCCCTCGACGTTCTTGCCGATGATCAGATCGACGATCGCGTTCTCTCCCTTGAGGAGCGTCACGCGCTGCCCGCGTCCCTGCAGCCGCTCGAGCGACTCGTCCAGCGGATCGACCACGCCGTAGCTTGCATGATCGGCTGCGCTGCGGCTGGCGAGCGCCTGCCGCGTCAGCCCGAACACCGAGGTGGCGGTCTTCGCGAGCTGATCGGCGGCCTCGGCGGGATAAGCGTGATAGGACGGGAGCCGCCAGGCGCCGTCGCGATGTTCGACCGTGAAGATGCGGGCGGAGGCGGTATCGGTGTCGAACGACACGACGCGGAGCCCGGTGGCGACGTTGGGGTCGTCGTACCGCGGCTTCTGCGGATCGGCCGGGTCGGGATAGAAGCTTTCCCCGACTTTGTCGTAACCGACCGCGGCGGCCGGCCGCGTGTAGTGGTGCGTCACGGCGGCCGCGCCGACCGCAACGGCGGCGACGCCGACGAAGACCAGCGTGCGAATGAGGCCTGGCATGGCGTTTCGATCCGACGAGTGGATGAGACCACGGGGTGGGCGGGGGAAACCCCGCGGGGCGTGGCCCGCGGGCTTGGAACGATCATTTCACGGAGCGGCGGGGGTCGACTTCGCTGCGCTCCTGCGCGAGACGGACGCCCCACACGAGCACGCCCAGGAACAGCGCCGGCAGCGCGGGAAGCCCGACCGCCCAGAAGCGGATCCGCCCCTCGAGGTTGCGGATCTCGCGCTGCTCTTCGGCCTTGAGCTTCTCGATTTTCTCGCGCATTTCGCGCTCGACGTTCGAGCGGGCGACGGCGAGCCGCCTCCGCTCGTCCTCGACCGCGATCCCGATCTTCTGCCGCTTTTCCAGTTCGCTCAGCTCGGGGTCGTCCTCGATCGCCTTCTTCCGCTTCTGGAACCGCTCCTCGGTGGCTTTGATCTGCTGCTCGGCGGTCGTGCGGGCGTTCTGTTCGTCCGCGCGGCGCTGCTCGCGGAACTCCCCGATGCGGTCCTCGAGGCGGGTCAGCGTGCGGTGCTGCTGGCGGCGCTTCCGCAGGTCGAGATACGCCTCGTCGCCCGCCAGCACGTCCACCGCGTTCAGCACGAACCGCACGTTGTCGAGCTTCAGGTCGTAGGCGTCGTTCTCGACGATCTGGAAAATCGCGTTCGAGATGAGGTCGAGGTCCGCCACGTACACGACGTCGAGCGGCGAAGTCCGCTTGCCGTCCGAAGTGATGTGGGCCGCGATCACGTGGTTGTAGCGGTCCGGCTTCCGGTTGGGATCCATGACCAGCGCCACCTGGTTGAAGCCCCGCATCTCGACCAGCGACTCCCAGTCGTTCACGCCGGACTTCGCGCTCGTGTACAGCAGCGGCGAGAAATTCGTCTTGCTCCCCTCGCGCTCGCGGACCCGCCCCGGATAGATCGCGAGGATCTCCTGCAGGCCGCTCGTGATCGGACTGCTTTGATTGAACGAAGAGTCGCTGGCGTTGTTGCCGGCGGTGATGAACACGTTCTCCGGATCGATCAGGTCGGCGAACTGGGGATGGGGGGCGGCGTCGTCCCACACGATCTCGCCGTTGTCCCAGGCGATCCCCAGCGCCGACAGCAGCGTGGTCGCCTCGCCGTTGTCGGCCTTGGTTTCCGGCGGCGGGCCCATCTGGCCGAACATTCCCCCCGGGCGGGGCTTCGGCTGTCGCGGCGCCAATTGCAGCCCGAGGGACATCGGCACCGGGTCGTCGAAGATCAACACCGGTCGGCCCGTCTTCACGTACTCGACGAAGTTGGTCATCTGCGGCTGCGTGAGCGACGAAGGGAGCACCGCGATCACCACGTCGTACAGGCCGTACACGGTGAGCTTCGCGTTCTGCGGCTCGTCGCCCGTCTCCGGGGGCGACGCGGGATCGTCCCCCTTCACGACGTAAGTCCGGCCCCGTCCCCCCTCGGGACGATCGGTGATCCGCCACTTGCGCCCCTTTTCGACCGGCTCGATTTCGGCCTGCTCGGAAATCGGTTCCTCGCTCTTCTGGAACCGCTCTCGAAGTGCCGCGGGGAGCTTTCGGGCGTCCAATTCGGCAGCGATCCCGGCCTCGATCGTGAACAGCTCGCGCTGCTCGTCGAGCGGCCGGTCGGGAGAGACTTCGCCGACCGCGTACTGCTTCTCGAGCTCCGTCTTGATCCTCCACTGCGGGGAGCGGGTGAAGCTCTGGAAGTCCATCCCGCCGCCGACTTCCGCGTCGGTCCGCAGGAACGCGACGTGCAGCCGCTGCCGCTGCGCGACCGTGCGGACGGAGCGCGTCAGCTCGTATTCGACCGGGATCCCGACTTCGAAGAACGGCACGACGAGGCGGTCGTTCGGGCTGCGGATCACCGCGCCGAGGTACACGTCCTCCACCTGGATCCGCCCCCCGCGCTGGAACTGCACGCGGCGGGGGACGATCCCGTGAACTCCCGCCTCGGCCGCCTTCTCGCTGAACGGCTCGACGTCGAAGACGTTCACTTCAAGGCGGCCCCCTCCCAGCGCGTCGTACTGACGCAACAGCCCCGTGAGGTTCTTCTTGTGGACCACGAGGTCGGGGGGCACGTCCGGGCTGAAGTAGGCGTCGATCACGACGGGGGACTTCTCATCGATGTTCCGCACCAGGTCCTTCGTGGTGGGAGAGAGCGTGAAGAGGTCCTCCGCCGTCATGTCGGCCCGCAGGTCGTGGACGTTGCCCACCTGCCGCACGACGAAGTTCAGGCAGATCAGGACGATCGCCACCGACACCGCCCGCACCAGGAATTGCAGCCCCATCTTCGCCTTCTGCCGGCTTGACCAGTGCCGGTGGGTGATGACGATCAGGTTCAAGTACAGCATGAACGCCGTGAGCGCGCCGAAATACAGCAGCCCGGCGAGCGGGACCAGCCCCATCCCGAACTCGCGGAACTGTTCCGAGAGGCTCAGTTGCGCGAAGAACTCCCGCGAGGGCATCGCCCGGCCGAGAGAATCGGCCGCCGGCTGCAAGAAGCCCGGGATGAACGGCGCCGTCGCGGCGGCCAGCGAGGGGAGCTCGCCGACGAACACCGGCACGGCGCAGATCACCACGCCCAGGATGAACGCCACGGTCGCGTTCCGCGTCAGCGACGAGGCGAACATCCCCGCGCTCAACAGCGCCGCGCCCGACAGCCAATAGCCCAGATACGTCGTCGCCAGGAGCCGCGGATCCGGGTCCGCGTAGTACGCCAGCACGAACAACTGCGACAGCGAGAACAGCAGCGCGACCGAATACACGATCAGCACCGCGAAATACTTGCCCAGCAGGATCTCCACGTCCCGCGCGGGGAGCGTGAACAGGATCTCGTCCGTCCCCTGCTTCTTTTCGTCGGCCCACACGCCCATCGTGATCGCGGGCACGAGAAACAGCAGCAGCATCGGAAACACGGCGTTGAGCTGGTCGAGGTTCGCCAGGTTGTTCGCGAAGAACTGCGGCGTGAACGCCAGCGCGGCCGCGGCCAGCACGAACACCACGATGAACAGATATCCGAGCACGCCGGAGAAGTAACTCGCGACGTTGCGCTTCGTCACGGCGAGGATCACGTGGCATTTCAGCATGGGCGATTCGGAGAAGTAAGAAGTAAGAAGTAAGAAGGCGGAAGGTGCAAAGCAGTAGTTGGAAGTTGGAAGTCGCGGTTCGAAGTTCGTACTTCTGACTTCTTACTTCCCTTCACGCCGCGCCGGCCGTCAGGGCGCGGAAGCGGGCTTCCATGTCGTGCTGGTCTCCTTCCATCTCGCTCACGCTGCCGTCGAACACGAGCCGGCCTTCGTGGACGAGCAGCACGCGGCCGCACACGGCCCGCACCTCTTGGAGGATATGCGTCGAGAGGAGGATCGTTTTCGTCTCGCCCAGGCTGCGGATGAGCTGGCGGACCTCGTGCACCTGATTGGGATCGAGGCCGCTCGTCGGCTCGTCGAGGATCAGCACGGCGGGGTCGTGCAGGAGGGCCTGCGCCATGCCGACGCGCTGGCGAAACCCGCGGGAGAGCTTGCCGATCGCCTTCCGCCACACGCTTTCCAAGGCGCAGCGGCTGGCGACGAAGTCCATCCGGGCCTTCAGTTCGGGTCCGGACAGCCCGCGGGCCGCCCCGAGATACTTCAGCAGCCCGCTGGGAGTCATCTCCTCGTAGAGCGGGCCGTTCTCGGGGAGGTAGCCGATCAGCCGGCTGGCCTCGATGCGGTCGGTGCCGACGTCGTGCCCGCCGATGCTGGCCGTCCCCGCGCTCGGCGCGAGGAAGCCGGTGAGCATTTTCATCGTGGTCGATTTGCCGGCGCCGTTCGGCCCGAGGAACGCGGCGACCTGCCCGCGCGGCACCGAGAAGGTGATGTCCTGGACGGCGACGAACGGGCCGTAGAACTTGGAGAGGCCCTGGGCGGCGATCATCGCCCGCCCGTCCCCAGTGTCGGTCTTGTCGCCCTTCTGCATGAAGCTTCGGTTTCCTCTCTTGGGAGCCACGGAAGTCCACCGCTGCAAGTTACGTCATCAATACTCGCGGCGTTGGAGGATGTCCAGCGCCGGCTACCGCGGCTCGCCGCGCGGGTCGTGCCGCTTCAGGTCGTAATGCCGACGGAGTTGTTCGGCCCAATCGAACACGAGGGCCTGCCGGCGATCGAACGACAGCATTTCGTACGGCGTGACCTGCGACCCCCGCAATAATGCCTGGTCGGGCGAGGTGACCACGTCTTCCTGCAGGAACCGGGCCAGGAACCGCTCGTCGCCCGCGGGCGCTTCCGGGGTCTTGCGCACGACCCGCAACACGTAATAGACGGTGCGGTCGGCGTTCGGCGCAACGCCGACTTCGTCGGTCTTCAGCTTCTCGAACACGGTCTCCATGAAGTCCTCGCCCGCCTTGGGCACGGCCGGGATCTCGCTCCGCTCGGGGCGCTCCGGCTGCCCCATCGACGTCCCCGGGGCCGACGAGAGGCGATACCAACTGAAGCTGTTGGTCAGCTCGACGTCGAGCGGGGCGGACTGCTCGCCGCCGGTGATCGTCTGCTTGTCGAGCGAATCGGCCAGCGTCCCCCCCGCGGCGCGGGCCGTGGCGGCCAGTTCAGTCGCCCGGGCCTCGGCTTTCGGCCGCGCCTGCTGCGTCTTCCAGGCCTGTTCGACCTGCTCGCGGATGCCCGGCTCTTCGATCCGCACCTTGCGGATTCCCTCCCTGCCCGCCTCTTCGACGACGATGCGGTACTGGTTCCAGTCCAGCGTCCGGCCGGAGGAGGGGATCCGCCCCCCGTTCTCCCGCACGAGGAATTCCGAAAGAGTCTCCGAGACCGTGGGGAACGCGCTTCCGCCGAGTTCCGTGTTCAGCTCGACGAGCTTCTTTTCGGGAGAGGGCGAAACGGCGCGCCACAGCGGAACGTGCGGCCCCGCGTGCGCCGTCTTCCAGTAGGCGAACCGCAGATCGTGGTCCTCATCCACCGCTTCCGCCGGCTGATAGGTCAGCAGGCCGGGGTCGAAGGCGGCCGCCAAAGCGGCGCTGACGGTGCGATTGGAGAAGGGCGGTTCGTCCGGGGGGGCCACCGTTTCGCGTCCAATCGCATACTGTTCGTCGCCCGAGAGCTCGGGATATCCCAGCAGCGGCGTGTGGAAGTGCTTCAGGCCCAACTCCGCGCCGATTTCCTCGAGGCGGTCGTCGAGATCCTCGCGGGTGAGACGCTCCTTCGACCCGGCGGCGGGAAAGGCATGCTCGGTGCTCAGTTTCCGCATCCTCTTCACGGCCTCGTCGGTTCGCCGCGCCATTTCGACCCGCGTTCGGTTGCGGCGGATTTCGCGGCCGATCTCCTCCCTGAGCTTGTCGTCGAGCGGCCGGTAGCGCGGGACCGGCGGCGGTTCGGGAGGCCCGCGCTTCGCCGCCGGGGGCAGTTCCGGGCCGTCCGGGAAGAATTCATCGTCCGACGGCTCGGCGTCATCTGGGGCGGGCGGAAGCTGCGGGGGTTCGGGCGGCGAATCGGCCCGCCGCGGACCTCGAACGGCGTCCGCCGCGGGCGGCTCCGCCGGCGCCGGCTTCGTCGAGTCGGCATCCACCGGATCCGGCTGGGCGACGAACTGGAGTGGGAGGCGGTCGAAATCGAGAGCGGCCGCCCCCTCTCCGTTGGGGGAGTCGCTGTCCGCCGGCGCCGCCGGTTCCGTCGCCGGCAGTGGAACTGCTTCGCGCGGGAGCGACGGCGGGGTCGGCGGGCCCGTGCGCCGCGGCGGCCCGTCGGCCCCTTCTTCGGGAGTGAACGCCGGGTCGATCGGACGGTCCTCGCGCGGCGGCCCGTCGAAGTCTAGGTCGAAACCATCGAATGCCCGCCGCACGGGGTAGCTTTCGATGTTCTCGTAGTAATGCGTCGCGATCTCCGCCGCGGTCGGCTCGGGGACCGTCTTCTGGATCTCCGCGAGGTCCGCTTGCAGGTATGCGAGGCGGACGCGCGGCGGCTGCAGGAAGCCCGGCTCGCCCGGTCCCAGCTCCTGCGGCACGGCCTGCTTGTACTTCTCGAAGAACTCGTCCAACTCCTTCTCGGGCGGCAGCGAGACGCCCCCCGCGAACGCGGCCACCGCAACGGGGGCGACTTCCAGCGTCGCGCGGACGTTCAGCTTCTTGTAGTCCTCCCAGAATTGCCGGGGCGTTGCGACATAGGCGGGGCGGGTCAAGTCCCAGGCCCGCCGGGCCAGCAGCTCGCCGCGCAAGGCATCGTATACGCGGCCCTGGCGCAAGTCGCGCCGCTGGAGGATGCCCCGCACGTCGTCCCGACTGAGTTGATCGTTCGTCAGGTCGCGGATGTATTCGTTGACGGCGGCGTCGGAGATGCGGATCCCCATCGCCTCGGCCTCCTGCCGCAACAGCCAGCCGAAGACGACGTCCTCGTCCGTGCGCTCGGGGGGGTAGCCGAAGCCGAACAGGCTTTGCTCGGCCCTTTGCTGCGCCATCCTGGACTTGATGGCCGGCCAGAATTCGCGGTACATCTGCTCGCCCTGGGTGTCCTGCGGCGACGGCTTGGCGGCAGCCGCGACGACTGCGTCGTATAGGAACTGGTTGGCGATCCGGCGTTCCTGCACCAAGAGCTCGAGATCCTGCTGGGAGAGATGGCCGGCGGTCGTCGTCACGACGGCGTCCCGCGGGGCGGTCCGCGCCAGGAACAGCATCGCCGCGCCCAGGCCGAGCGCCGCCCCGGCGATGGCGTACGGCGCGGGCTTCCCCAGCTTGCGGCCGATGAGCCAGAACAGCCCGGCCCCGGCCAGAAACCCGATCACGTAGGGGAAGTTCTGGGGGCTCAACTGGTCCATGATGATGAAGGCGAACATCGCCAGGGCGATGAGCACCACCATCAGGACTTTGGCATTTTCCCGGAAGATCGAAAACGGGGATCGTCGCATGGTCTGTCCTTGCTCCGCGCGTCCTGCTCCGCCGGCGGCCTCGCCGAGAGACCCTTGACAGCGGCCGGAACGATGGATATGGATTGCCGGGTGCCGCCCGATCGCGGGCCGCGACGCCCGATGCCTGCGCAACATCCTGTCGAGGCGCGATTTACCGCCCGCCTCGCCCGCAGGACCGGGCGTCGAGTCATTGTAGCCGCCGGCGGTGTCCGTACAAGTCAACGCAGTCGTCGTGGGACTTCCCGCGATCGAAGAAAAAGAATTCGACGCAAAGCCGCAAAGGACCGCAAAGAACGGAAGACGATCGCGGTGAAGCGGGCCTGGATCGCAACAGCGCCTCTCCACTCCGGGAGCTCGTGACGATCCCTCCACTCATTCCGTCTATGCGTCTTAGCGCCTTTGCGTCGAAAAAATATTCGGCCGAACCTTATCGAACAGGGACGAACACCCGTGGCGGAGCGCAAACGAAAAGGGCTGGTCATCGTCGAATCTCCCGCCAAGGCGCGGAAGATCGGCGAGTACCTCGGCCGCGACTTCAAGGTCATGGCCAGCATGGGGCACGTCCGCGACCTCCCCGCCAACGCCTCCGAAGTCCCCGAAGAGGTCAAGAAGGAAAAATGGTCCTCGCTGGGGGTCAACGTGGAGCGCGGCTTCGAGCCGTTGTACGTCGTCCCCCAGGAGAAGAAAAAGCTCATCCGCGAGTTGAAGGCGGCCCTCAAGGACGCCGAGATGTTGATCCTCGCGACCGACGAAGACCGCGAAGGGGAAAGCATCGGCTGGCACCTCGCGCAGCTTTTGCAGCCCAAGGTCCCCGTCAAGCGGATGGTCTTCTCCGAGATCACCAAGGAGGCCATTCAGGACGCGATCCGCAACCCGCGCGAGCTCGACGAGCACCTCGTCGAAGCCCAGGAGACCCGCCGCGTCCTCGATCGTCTGTACGGCTACACGCTCTCGCCGCTGCTGTGGAAGAAGATCGCCCGCGGGCTGTCCGCCGGCCGCGTGCAGTCGGTCGCCGTCCGCGTCCTGGTGCAGCGCGAGCTGGAGCGGCTCGCCTTCCGCAGCGGGACGTATTGGGACCTCAAGGCGCAGCTCGCGACGGACTCCGCCTCGTTCGAGGCGCAGCTCGCGACCTTGAATGGCAAGCGGATCGCCTCCGGCCGCGACTTCGACGAGCACACCGGCCGGCTCAAGCCCGACGCCGACGTGTTGCTGCTGAAGGAGGAAGAAGCCCGGCAACTCGTCGAGCGGCTCCGCGGTGGGCCGTGGACCGTCGCCTCCGTCGAAGAACGCCGCCAGGTCCGCCGTCCCTATCCGCCGTTCACCACCAGCACGCTCCAGCAGGAGGCCAACCGCAAGCTCGGGCTTTCCGCCCGCGACACGATGAGCACAGCGCAGCGGTTGTATGAAGACGGCTACATCACCTACATGCGGACCGACAGCGTCCACCTCTCGAAAGAGGCGATCGACGCTTCCCGCCGCCGCGTGGACGACCTCTACGGCCACGAATACCTCAGCCCGCAGGTCCGCCAGTTCACCAGCGACTCGCAGCACGTGCAGGAAGCCCACGAGGCGATCCGCCCCGCCGGACAGGAGATGAAGACCGCCGACGAGCTCCGCCTCGCGGGCCGCGAGGCGAAACTCTACGCGCTGATCTGGAAGCGGACGATCGCCACGCAGATGGCCGAAGCCCGGCTGATCTTCCAGACGGTCACGATCGCCGTGGACGACGCCGAGTTCCGCGCCACCGGGCGGCACGTCGAGTTCCCCGGCTTCTTCCGGGCTTACGTGGAAGGGGTGGACGATCCCGAGGCGGCCCTCGACGACCAGGAATCGGCGCTGCCTCCGCTGGCCGAAAAGCAATCCCTCGGCTGCGAGGAGCTCGAAGCGCTCGGCCACGAGACGAAGCCCCCCGCGCGGTACACCGAAGCCACGCTCGTCCGCACGCTCGAGGCGGAAGGGATCGGCCGGCCGAGCACCTACGCGAGCATCATCGGCACGATCCAGGACCGGGGGTACGTCCGCAAGGTGGGCAACCAACTCGTCCCCACCTTCACGGCGCTCGCGGTCACGAGGCTGTTGGAGGACTATTTTCCCAACCTCGTCGATCTCGGCTTCACCGCCCGGATGGAGCAGCAGCTCGACGACATCGCCGCGGGATCCGCCGAACGGCTGCCCTATCTCAACCGGTTCTATGCCGGGAGCGACGGCCTTGAATCGCAGGTGAAGGCCAAGGAGGAGAGCATCGATCCCCGCGCCGCCTGCACGCTCCAGCTCGAAGGGTTCGACACCGCGATCCGCGTCGGCCGCTATGGACCGTATTTCGAGCGGCAGGTCAACGGCGAGAAGATCACGGCCTCGATCCCCGACGACGTGGCCCCCGGCGACATCAGCAACGAAGTCGCCGAGAAGCTGATCCACGAGAAGAAACAGGGGCCTGACGAGCTGGGCATGCACCCGGAGGAAGGGCTGCCGGTCTATCGCATGAACGGCCCCTTCGGGCCTTACCTGCAGCTCGGCGGCGTGTCCGACGAGAGCCCGAAGCCGAAGCGGGTGTCGATCCCGCCGAACATTTCACCCGACGAGCTCACGCTCGATCTGGCGGTCGAATTGCTCAAGCTCCCGCGCAAGCTGGGCGAGCACCCCGAGACCGGCAAGCAGGTCAGCGCGGGGATCGGCCGCTTCGGCCCGTACGTCCTGCACGACAAGGTTTACAAGTCGTTCGACAAGGGGGGGACGTACGAGCGCGACGGGCGGAAGTACGACGTGCTCTCCGTCGATCTCGCGACCGCCGTCGAGATGCTCAAGACCGCCAAGCGCCGCGCCGCCCCCGAGCCGCTGCGCGAGCTGGGCCAGCATCCCGAGGACGGCGAGCCGATCGGCATCTTCGAGGGCCGCTACGGCCACTACGTGAAGCACGGCAAGACGAACGCCACGATCCCCAAAGGACGCGAGTTCGAGAGCGTCACGCTGGAAGAGGCGCTCGACCTGCTCGCCGCCCGCGCCGCCCGCGGCGGCGGCCGCCGCGGAGCGAAGAAGAAAGCGCCATCAAAGAAGAAATCCGCCCCGCGGAAGACGTCGAAGAAGAAAAGGAAGAATGGCGAATAGCCGCCGAAGGGGACCATCAACGTAATGACAGCGAGTGCTTCAACGCCGCATCGACGTGCGCCAGCAGTGCATGCGGAAGCCGGCCGATCACGCGCAGGACGAGCGATTGCGGCAGCGTGTAGAGGTTCTCGCATTTGATTGCGGAAACGCGGGCGAGACCGCTCGCTTGCCCTTCCGGCGTCGCCACATCGACGAGCACCTGCGTGTGCTCCGTTCCCGCGAGCCTCACGTTGGACGTCGCCATGGCGAAGATCGCGGTCGAGAGCCGCCGGTTGTTGCGGTCCGACTGGACGACGACGGCCGGGCGGCGCTTCGGAGGCGCGCCGGGCGCCTGCGGAAAGTCGATCACCACCACGTCACCGCGAGTCACCGGCATCCCTACGGCCCGCGCTCAAGGGGAATCGAAGTCCGAGTCGACGTCGCCAGTGAGAATCGAAGCCGCCGCCGCCGCCATTTCCTCGGGCGTAAGTTCGGAATCGTCATAGACGAGCCGCCGGAACTGATCGCGCGTCAGCAGCACGTACGCCGTGCGCGTCTCAGCATCCTCGAATTCCAGCGGCCGCTCGGGATGCTCTCGGATCGCCTCGCGCAGCTCGTTGTTCAATGAGATGGCCATGGCTGATTCTACCCTCGCCGCCGCCTATGGGGTAGCACAGACAGATCGAGACAATCGGCGACTCAGCGGAACGACATCAGCACGGCGCTTCACCCACCCCAGCGGGGGAACAGCTCGTGCTCGACCCCGAGCTGGTCTGCGATCCGCCCCACCACGAAATCCACCAGGTCGTGGATCGACAGCGGGTTGTGGTAGAACCCCGGCATCGCCGGCAGGATCACCGCCCCGGCGAGCGCCAGCTTCTTCATGTTGTCGAGCTGGATCGCGTCGAGGGGCGTCTCGCGCGGCACGAGGACCAGCTTCCGCCGCTCCTTGAGATGAACTTCAGCGGCGCGATGGATCAGGTTCGACGACAGCCCCCCCGCGATGCTCCCCAGCGTCCCCGACGAGCAGGGGCAGATCACCATTCCCCCCGTGCGGAATGAGCCGCTGGCGATCCCGGACATGAAGTCCTGATGATGGTGATAGTGAAGCCGCCCCCGCAGCGATTCGTCGTCCGAGAGCACCGAGCTGAGCGCCGAGCCGGCCTGCGCGGGCCGCAAGAGCGTTTGCAAGCCGGAGTCGTTCGCCAGGTCGGATTCACTTGGCGCGAGCTGCGACGTGTCGAAATCGTCGAGGTCCACCTTCAGCCCCAGCTCGTGGTGGAGCACCTGCGCCGCCGCCGGGCTGATCACGACGTGGACGTTCCGCCCGGCGGCGAGCAGCGTTTCGAGAAGCCGCACGGCGTAGATCGCCCCGCTGGCCCCGGTGAGGGCGACGACGAGATCGAGCATGGGTGGTCAGTGGTCAGTGGTCAGTAGGCAGTAGGCGGACGCGGGCTTGGGCGTGGCCTGGTGTCGAGAGTCGCGTCGGGGGTTTTACTTCTCGGTCCATCGACCGTCGCGGCTCGTGTAGGACTTGCTGCCGTTCTTCGTGATGACGACGAGCGGAAGGTCGCTCTTCCGGGCGAAGTAGTCATCGAAGTTCGTCTTCGGAACCACGATCAGCTGAAGGTCGCCGGTCGCCTCGGGAACGAACTCGCGATCGCCGGCTTTCTCCGGGACCGTCGCCTTCAATCGTGGAATTCGCGGCGAATCTCGCCACGCATTCGTGATTGCGCCGGCTGAGGACACGAACGTCTCCATCACCACGTGCTCCTCCGCATAGCCGAAGGCGACCGTCTCCGCGACCCACTCCTCGTTGTACTGGATCGCCAGACCGTGTTCCTGCCAATCGTAGTCTTCGTTGTGGATGAAGACGCACATCAGCTTCTCCTCGGTGCCGAGTCTCGTCTCCAGCGCAGACGTGCCAGTCGCGGCGGCGAAGTCGGAGAACGCGGCCGCGAGGTCGTCTCGCATGGACTTCGGCATCGCCGGGATCCGCAGCTTCGAGTGGCCGGCGAACCCGCATCCGCGCCCCCAGGTCTTCCAGTTCCCGTATTCGAGGGTGGGAGAGTTCTGCTGCTGGATCGCGGCGATATCGTTCTGGCTCAACCGCGCGAAAAAGTAGGCGTCTCCGGGCAGGAAGGAGGTGTTGTTGGCCGAAGCGACGCTGCCGCACGCCGAAATGGCTCCGAACATCGCGATGATCAGTGTACTTTGGAACATGGATCTCTCCCATCGAGTTGGCGACAGTGACCCGGACGCTTCGAGCGTCCGGGTCACTTCCACTATCCACCGTCCACTATCCACTATCCACTATCCAC
>JBBDNU010000059.1:0-6388 GCA_040877365.1 Planctomycetales bacterium | reverse complement strand
ATAGCTGATAGCTGATAGCTGATAGCTGATAGCTGATAGCTGATAGCTGATAGCTACCCCACCGCCTTCGCCGCCTGCTCGTACACTCCCCACGCCCCCGCCACGAGCATCGCCACGCACGAGACGATCAGCATCGCGTCCCACATCCGCCCCGGACACAGCCGCGCGTCCGTCAGCGTGTAGCGGAAGTAGAGCGCTCCGACGCAGATCATCGGCAACAGCGTCGCCTGCATCACCCCCGACAGCAGCACGGCGGCCACCGGGTTCACGCCGCACACGAACGTCACCAGGCAGATCACCGGCCACAGCACCGAGATCGTCGAGACCGACCGGTCGTGCAGCCGTTGGTCGTGCGGCCGCATCAGCCCGAACACCTTGAGCGCGTCGGTCAGCGTGCGGGAATGGCTGGCGATCGCCACCAGGAACGTCGAATACAGCACCGCCACGGCCCCGATCAGGAACAGCAGGCCGGCGTATTCGCCGAACACGGGGACGTACGCGGCCGCCAGCGTGTCGACCATCCGCATGCCGTCGGGGTTGCGGCCTTCGCGGAAGAGCACCGCCGCCCCCATCAGGAAGAAGGCCAGCGTGGCGATCGTATAGACCACCATCGACAGGAACGCGTCCCAATGCATGACGCGGATCCAGCCCAGGGCGCGTCGCGTCCACGAGGGATCGCCGCTCCGCCGGCCGGCGAACTTCGCGTAGCCCTTCTCCAGACACCAGTAGGGATACGAGATCAGCTCGCTGGCCCCCACGCCGATGATCCCGAACGCGGCGAGCGCCGTCATCAGCGGCCGTACCCCTTCCCGCGCCTCGGGCAGGCCGAACCGCAATCCGCTCAGCAGCTCGCGGCTGGAGATGTGCCAGTCGTCGGTGAACTGGAGCGAGACGACGTTGCCGATCGTCAGGAAGGTGAACGTCACCACCAGCACCACGGAGAAGTTCTGCACGATGCGGTACTTCCCGCGGTACAGCAGCCCGATCGTCAGCAGCGTGGCGAACGCGGCCCAGATCTTGTCGTCCAACGTCGGCGGATCGACCAATGCCGAGACGATTCGTGCCTCCGCATCGGCCCGGATCTTCGCCACTTCGGCCCGTCTGGAGAGCTTGACCAACGTCACCGCATCGACGGCGCCGTCCCCGTCCGCCAAGTAGGCTTCGTGAAGGGCCTCCGCGTCTTCGGCCGCCTTCTCCCGCCGGCGCAGCTCCATGACCGCGGCAATGACCTCGTCCCCTTGCTCGCCCAACTCGTCGAGCCGCCTTTCGAGGATGTCGTGGCCGCGATCAACGCGTTCCCTCTGCTCGGTCGAGAGCTTCGCATAGTTCGTTCGGCCGCTCGCGAAATCCTCTTCCCACGTCAGATATCGCTTGATTTCTCCGGCGGACGGTACGCGGACCGCTTCGATGTAGTCGCCGCGGATCGGCCAGGTCAGGGCGAGCGACTGCCCCACGCCCCCCACGATCCCGCCGAGCTGCGCCAGGCCGACGAACATCATCGCCAGCCAGAACCATACGATCCAGTTGACCCGCGCGCGGGGACCGGGCACGCGGTTCAGCGCCGCCAGCGTCGTCTCGCCGTGGCTGATCGAGAACCGCCCCAGCTCGATCTGCACGAATACCTTGATGACGCAGCCGATGACGATCAGCCACAGCAGCGCGATCCCCGCCTCGGCCCCGACCTTCGTCGTGGCGATCAGCTCCCCCGAGCCGACGATGCTCCCCGCGATGATCAACCCCGGCCCGAGCCGGCGAAGGATCCCCAGCGGCCGCGTCGGCGCCTCGACCACGCCGCCGTCCGCCGCCGGATCCTGCGCCGGCGGGAGCGTGTCGTGCGGATCCGATGGCGGAGGGGCCGGCTGACTCATCGGACTCGCATTCGTGCGCAGGAAGTTCGGCCGATCACGGCCCGCGGTCGAATCGACGATCCGTTATCTAACCCGAACGCGCGCCGCGATGCAACGCTCGCGGTCCACCGGTTAGCCGCGACGCGAAGGCTTTGCGCAGCGGAGCGCGCACCCGCGACCGCATTCTTGCCCCACCGCGCTCGTCATCGGTATGATCGGCAACGGAGGTGATGCCAATGACCGATCAACAACTCCTCGAACGGATCTCCTGCGACTCTCGCGTGATCGTCGGCAAGCCGGTGGTCAAGGGGACCCGGCTGACTGTGGACTACATCCTCAACTTGCTCGCACACGGGGCGACGATCGACGACATCCTCGCGGAGTACGAAGGACTCGCCCGCGAGGACGTGCTGGCGTGTCTGCTGTTCGCGGCGCAGTCGCTGTCGAACACGGAATTCATGCCTCTCGCGGCGGAGTCGGCATGAATGCGGTTTCTCGTCGATGAGTGCACCTGCTGGATCGCTTCGTAGTCGTGACGGAGACGCCGGTCAGGTTCGGCCAAGTATCGCACACGGACGATGGCACGTGAGGGTGCTCATCCGGACCAAGCACGGGCAAGGCTGAAGAACACGATTGCGAGGACGACCCACTCGATCAGGAGGACCGACCAGTGAATGTCGAACAGTAAGGAGACCTCGAAAACAACCAGAATGACCGCCAGCATCAGGCCCGCCAGCCCCAATGATCGAAGACCCGTCAGTCCCGACCACCAAACCGCTGCGAGCGCCGCAATCACCACCGGGCTATAGAAAGCCATCCACAACGGCCAGTAGAGCTCGAACCCTCCGCCGCCGAACTTCGGGTCCCCGAGACGGAGCACCGTCGTGTTGACGTACATGACTGCCGCCGTGAGCAGCACGTAGCCGGCGATGAAGGTGATCGACAGCACGAACATGGCATTGCCCGACGACGATCGGCTGCAACTCGTCGAAGCCTCAAGACTGCGTCACGCCATCGCTGCGATGATCGCTCCGAATACGAACAGACGCAACAGCATCAGCACGATGAAAAACCACACGATCTCCATCGGCTCCAACTCGAACAACACCGCCAACAGCACGATGATCGACACGATTCCGAGCAGCCACCCGACCATCGGCACGACCGCCCACAACACCGTGGAGACCGAAGTGATCGCGGCGAGCTTCAGGATCCCGCTCCCCAGGTTGCCGAAGCTCGTGCTCAGCAGGTAAGCCGTGACGAAGCAGGCCGGCAGATAAACGACCAGACCGACGACGATCTGCAATCCCAGCCCGATCATGGCGGCGACCGCGCCGAGCGTTCCCGCCATCGCGATCCCGTAGATGACGATCACGGCGGCGGAAGCGCCGATGAGGACCAGCGGAAGGGTGTATTCGACGTCTTTCATGGTCCTGCATTCCCCGCGGGTGCGCCCGTTGGATGGATGGTCCGCGCGACGGGGAATCGTTCCCGAGGGGAAACCGCGATCCGTCCGCCGCGACGGGACACGAAACCGCCACCCGTTCGAGCCGATGCTAGACCAATGTCGGCGGCGAATCCAGAGAATTCCGGGCTGATCGTCCGAATCGCTGCTGGATGATCGAAGCGTTCGGTCTGCCGAAGGACGCGCCCTACGAGTGCAATATCGGCAACAGGTCCGTCGAGCCGTGTCGCACTTCTCGCGTGGCGATCGCGCCCAGGAGCGTTGTCGGCGTGCAGTCGTGGATCGCGACCGTCGCCAGCGTGCCGGCCAGCCGAGGGTTGCCGTCGAAGACGACGATCCGGTCGCACATCGTGCGGCCGACGAGTTGGACTGGCGAGGCGGCGCCAGTAGGGTGGGCTGTGCCCACCTCTGAAGAGGGCCGCGAAACCGCAAGCGCTGTGGCGGGCGCGACCGGAATGGCGGAGCGGGATTTCTCTTCTTTCTTGCTCGGCCCCTCGACCAGCACCTCGACCTCCGCGCCGATCAGCTCCGCGTGGTCCTCCTCGCTGATCTCCGTCTGGAGCGCGAGCAATTCGACGTTGCGGCGGCGCTTCGTCTCCTCCGGCACGTCGTCCGGGAACAGCTCGAACCCCTTGGTCCCCGGCCGCGGGCTGTACTTGAAGATGTAGCTGTTCTTGAACCGGAACTCGCGGACCGCCTCCATGCTCCGCTGGAACGACCTCTCCGTCTCGCCGGGGTGCCCCACGATGAAGTCGCTCGACACGGCGCAGCCCGGCACGATCGCGCGGATGCGGCCCATCATCTCGCGGTATTGCCCGACCGTGTAGCCGCGCTTCATCTTCTTCAGCACGTCGTCGCAGCCCGATTGCAGCGGGACGTGCAGGTAGCGACAGACCTTGGGCAGATCGCGGACCGCGTGCAGCAGGTCGTCCCCCATGTCCCGCGGGTAGTTCGTGATGAACTTGATCCGCAGGATGCCCGGCGTGGCGTGAATGAGTTCCAGCAGATCCGACAGGCGGTACCGCCGGCCGCGCTCGGTGTGCTGGTAGCTGTTGACCGTCTGCCCGAGGAGCGTGACCTCGCGGACCCCCTGCTCGGCGAGGACTACCACTTCGCGGGCGATCTCCGACGGGGGCCGGCTCTGCTCCGGTCCGCGCGTCGCCGGGACGACGCAGTAGCTGCAGAACTTGTCGCAGCCGATCATGATCCGCACGTAGGCCTGCCACGGCGAGGGGCGCATCGCCGGATCGCGGAGCGGATCGTAGCTCTCGAAGCTGGCTTCGATCGTCTCGCGGGGACCGTCCTTGCGGCCGAGGCTGACGGCCAGCGCGTGCCCGCGCTGCGCCCGGGCCACGTCGATCAGCCGCGGCACCTCCGCCAGTTGTCCGGTCCCCACGACGATGTCGACGTGCGGGGCGCGTTGGAAGATCAGCTCCTGGTCCTTCTGCGCCATGCAGCCCAGCACGCCGATCACCTGCGCCGGGCGCTGCCGCTTGCTGTGTTTGAGGCGGCCGAGCCGGCTGTAGATCTTCTGCTCGGCGTGCTCGCGGACGCTGCACGTGTTGAACAGCACCGTGTCCGCCTCGCCGATCTCACCAGTCAACTCGTAGCCCGCCTTGCGCAGCGCGGCCACCACGAGCTCGCTGTCGAGCACGTTCATCTGGCAGCCGACCGTTTCGATGAACAGCTTGCGGTTGTGGGGCACTTGAGGAAATGTCGAGGGTCGAGGGTCGAGGGTCGAGAGTCGAGAGTCGAGAGTCGAGAGTCGAAGCGTGTCACCGCTTCTGCCTACTGCCTTCTGCCTACTGCCTTCTTCCTCACGCCGCGTGGCGGTCCGCGTCGCGCTGCTGCGTCTTTCGGCGGCGGGCCGCCTGGCGTTCCCGCATCTCGCGGGCGAGGAGTTCCTCCTGCACCTGCCGCTTATGGGCCGCCATCAGCGAAATCAGCGACCGCAGCGCCAGGAACGCCGCGACGAAGTACAAAATGAGGTGCGCGACATCCATGAGCTCATCCCCGGACGCGCTCCAGGTACGTCCCCGTCGAGGCGTCGATCTTGATCTTGTCTCCCTGCTCGACGAACGCCGGGACCTGCACCGTCGCCCCGGTCTCGACCGTCGCCGGCTTCGACACGTTCGTCGCCGTGTTCCCGCGGGCGCTCGGCTCGGTGTAGGTCACTTCCAGCACCACGTGCTTCGGCGGGTCGAGCTCGATGAGCTGGTCGTTCCAGAACAACAGCCCGCACACCGCGTTCTCGAGCAGGAAGTCGGCCGCGTCCCCCACGACCTCGTTCGGCACCGTGTACTGCTCGAACGACTCGCTGTCCATGAAGATGAAGTTGTTGGCGTCGCGATACAGGTACTGCCCCTCGCCGCGGCGGACGTCGGCCTCTTCCAGGCTGTCGCCGCTGCGGTACGTGCGGTCGAGGAGGGTGCCGGTGAGCAGGTTGCGGAGCCGGGTCTTGTACAGGGCCTGCCCCTTTCCAGGTTTTTCGAAGTTCCGTTCGATCATCTCGTACGGCTGCCCCTCGATGAGCACCTTGACTCCCTTGCGAAAATCCCCCGCGTTGATCTGCGGCATTGCTCGAATTCTCTGTGTGACGTTAACTTGCAGAGGCTCCCCGATGCCGCCGCCGTGTCCGGTGCACGGCGGCCCTCGGAGGAAATCGAAGATAGCAGATCGCCGAAAAACTGGAAATGCCGCCGGGAACCGACTCGGGTGGCGAACTCCGACGCGCATTCGAGGGAATTCGACCGATCGGATTCGACGCAAAGGCGCAAAGGCCGCAAAGAAACGCAAAGAACAACGCTCGATGACGAGCTCCAGTCGCGCGGCGGACGCGTCCCGAATCCTCCTGATCATCCCGGATTCAGTACTTTCAAGTTCGCGACGGCGCGTCATGCCCGCGCAGTGCCCACCCCCAGCGACGGCGGGGGCGGGCATCCAGCGGCGGCGCGGAGGACGGGCTGGATTCCCGCCTGCGCGGGAATGACGGAGTCGCGTTCTTGGAAGTACCGTCATTCGTTTTCTTTCTTCTTTCTTCCTTCTTCTCCTCCTTTGCGTTCTTTGCGCGTTTGCG
>JBBDNU010000058.1:31186-33692 GCA_040877365.1 Planctomycetales bacterium | reverse complement strand
ACGCGCAACGGCGGCGAGTCGCCCCCAGCCGCTCCATCGCCGGCAAATTCTCCCACATTGGATGAAACTACGAACATCAAAACGCGCGCGTCGGGCTACGGTGACGGGGACAGCCCAGCCTGACGGAATTCTTGCGGATTCCGCTACGCGGCCGCTACAGTGGACGGATATGTCCGCCGAAAAGACCGACGCGCTGGTCCTCCGCCTCACCGACTTCAGCGAGACCAGCCGGGTCGTCTCTCTGTTCACCCGCGATTTCGGGCGGATTTCGGCCCTGGCCAAAGGGGCGCGGCGGCTCAAGGGGCCGTTCGAGGCTGCTCTTGACCTCCTCGCCGAATGTCGCATAGTCTTCCTCCGCAAATCGTCGGCCAGCCTGGATCTCCTCACCGAAGCACAACTCATCACCCGATTCCGGCCTTCCGGACGGGGCCTCGTCGGCCTGTACGGCGGATACTACGTCGCCGAACTGCTCTCCGGTCTCACCGAGGAGTACGACCCGCACCCGGCGCTGTACGACGCGGCCCGCTCGACCCTGCACCGGCTGGCGAAAGAGGAGGAACCGAAACTGTCCGTCCTGCGGTTCGAGCTCGCCATCTTGCGGGAAATCGGCCAGTTGCCGGCGCTCGACGCCTGTCTCGCCTGCGGCCGCGTTCCCGAAGCGGGGGGCTCGTTCGCCCACTGGGTCTCTCACGGAGGACTGATCTGCCGGGACTGCTCCCGGGACGAGTACGACCAGCAGCGGATCGCCGCAGGGACCGTCGCCGCGCTCCGCACGCTCTCCTCGACCGACGAAGGTTTGGCGGAGCGGCTGGCGGTCTCTGCGGGTCAACTGGAGGAAATGCAGCGATTCACGCTGGCGGCGGTCTCGCACGTGCTGGGCCGCCGCCCGAAGATGCACCGGTACTTGAAATGAAAGTGACGAGTGACGAGTGACGAGCAACTCGTAACTCATAACTCGTAACTCGTAACTCGTAACTTCCAGCCGCCGTCACGGATGACGCACCATTCCCCGCCGGACCATCCGCGTTCGCTGCTCCGCTCGCCTCGGCGGGCGGTCGCGGCCGGCTGCGCCGTGTGGTGCGCGCTGCTCGCCGGTTGCCGCGGGCTCGACGCGACGGCTTGGAAGGAGCCGCCCCTCGACGAGCGGCTGGCGCACCTGCACCCGACGCCCTATGAGGACCGGGGCCCGGTCGGGCGGATGATCGACCGCATCGCGGGGAAGGAGCCGCCGCCGGTGCACGACCCGCTCCGCGACGCCGCCGGACAGCGCGAGCTGGAGCAGGCCCGGAAGCTCTACGATGACGGCCGGTATGCCGAGGCGGAAAAAGAGTTCAAGCGGATCGCCAAGCGCTACAAGCACAGCCCCGCCCGCGAGGACGCGCTGTTTCTGATCGCCGAAAGCCGGTTCGCCCAGAAGCGCTACTCCTGGGCCCAGGACTCCTACGACGAGCTGCTCAACGAGTTCCCCTCGACGCGGCACATGGACGCCGCCACCCGCCGGCTGTACGAGATCGCCCGCACCTGGCTCGGCTTCCCCGAAATGGTGGCCGCCGGCGACATCCAGCCGGTGAACTTCGAGAACCCGCGGCTCACGCCGCCCCCGGCGGCGAGCGGGGAGGCGTCGTCGCTCGATCCGACGCGGGCGGTGCCGATCCTGCCCAACTTTCACGACCGCCGCCGCCCGATCTTCGACACGAACGGCCGGGCGCTCGAGGCGCTCAAGTCGATCTGGCTGAAGGACCCCACGGGACCGCTCGCCGACGACGCCTTGATGCTCGCGGCGAGCCATTACCTGCGGCAGAAGGACTATACCGAGGCGGACCACCACTACACGATGCTGCGGGAACAGTTCCCCAAGAGCCCGCACCTCGAGACGGCGTTCCTGATCGGCGGCCACGTCAAGCTGGTCAAGTACCAGGGGGCGTCCTACGACGGGCAGTCGCTCGCGGAATCGGAATCGCTCAAGCGCGGCCTGTTGCGGAACTTCCCCGACGTCGCGGAGCGCGAGCGGGTCGAGGCGGAGCTCGTCAAGATCGAGGGGGCGAAAGCGGAGCGCGAGTGGGAGATGGTGAGGTATTACCAGCGGAAGAACTACCCGAAAGCGGTCGCCATTCACTGCCACGAGATCCTCGACAAGTACCCGCAGACCGAATACGCGCAGCGGGCGCGGGAGGCGCTGCGGACGATCGACCGCTCGGACAACGCGCTGCTCGGCCTGCCGCTGCGATACACCGAGCCGCCCGAACTGCTCCCCGTGCCTCGCCCGGAGGCAGGCGACGACGGCGGACATCCCTCATAGTGACAGTACTTGCAAGTACGCGCCGGCGCGTCATGCCCGCGAAGGCGGGCATCCAGCGGCGGCGCGGACGGTGGGCTGGATTCCCGCCTGCGCGGGAATGACGGACTCATCGAGGCTGAATTCCTCCAGGTCCCCTCGCAATGAATCATTCGAAAGTCCGCGAATGCCTGCGGTCGTCGTAGTACGGGCTTAAGCCCGTACTACGAC
>JBBDNU010000058.1:0-31176 GCA_040877365.1 Planctomycetales bacterium | reverse complement strand
CCCCCCCCCCCCCCCCCCCCCCCCCCCCCCCCCCCCCCGCTCCCTCCCAAGAATCTGCGCACATTGCGACAACTTCAGTCGTTCGTAGCACGGAAGCATGACCATGCGCGCCAGCATCGCCATCGCGCTCTCGTTCCTCGCCGCCGGCCACGGCTGCGGGTACATGATCGGCGGGGGCTATCACACCGACATCGCCACCGTTGAAGTCCCGATGTTCACCTCCGACAGCTTCCGCCGCGGCCTCGAGTTCCAGCTCACCGAAGCGGTCCAGCGGCACGTCAAGACCCGCACTCCGTACCGGCTCGCCAAGGCCCCGTTCGCCGACACCCGGCTCACGGGGCGGATCGTGTCGCTGACGAAGCGGCCGCTCACCCAGACCCCCGGCGACGAGCCGCGCGAATTGCAACTCTCCTACGCGGTCGAGGTGACGTGGGAAGACCTGCGGCCGAACGGCGGGGGCGTGCTGCGGCAGGAGCGGGTCGAAATCACGCCGGACCTGGTGCACCTCGTGTCCGAATCGGAGTTCGCCCCGGAAGTCGGGCACTCGCTGGCGACCGCCAACAAGGAGGCGATCGACCGGCTCGCCAGCCGGATCGTCGAGATGATGGAGGCGCCGTGGTGAGAGGGTTGAAGGTCGAGGGTTGAAGGTCGAGGGTTGAGGGTTGAAGGTCGAGGGTTGAGGGTTGAGGGTTGAGGGAACGGCGGGGTGGGGTGGCCGGGGCTTGCCGGACCCCTCCGTCGAACGGGCGTGGCGTGTGGCTGGCAATTCCCGTGGGCGGCCGCTAGAATCCTCTGTTCCTCCGGGCCAGTTTCGTTTCCGGCGGGTGTCTTTCCGAGAGTTTCGCGTACCAGCCAGCATTCGTGCCATGCCCAATACCCAGAGCGCCAAGAAGGCCCTTCGCCAGAACGTCAAGCGCCGCCAGTTGAACCGCGCCCAGCGGTCGGAGTTGCGGACCGTCATCAAGAAGTTCCACACGGCGGTCGAGGGGGGCGACGCCGAGGCCGGGCAGACGGCCTACCGCGAGGTCGTCCGCAAGCTGGACCAGGCGGCGGCGCAGCACCTGATCCACAAGAACGCGGCGGCCCGCACGAAGTCGCGGCTGTCGAAGCACCTGGCGCGCCCGGCCCAATAGCCGGCGGACAACGTCCGCCGAGTGCGTCGAGCAGCGGAATTCACAAGAATTCCGCCGAACATTGCGGGAAGATTTGCCGGCGATGGGTGGCCGGGCCGCGTTTGCGCGTCATGCCCGCGAAGGCGTGCATCCAGCAGATGCGCGGAGGGCGAAGGCACGGGATTCCCGCCTTCGCGGGAATGACGGCATCGCCACTCACGAAATAGCGCAACATCAAAACCGGCGCGTCGGGCTGGTGTGAACCGTTGAATGATCGAAACGGCGGGAGGTTTCCCGCCGGCTATTCGAAAAAAACGCCACGGCCGCACCGGTGCGGCCGTGGCGTGTTCGTTGCTGCCGCGCGACGGGCCTTAGAAGTTGCGGTTCATGAGGACCGTCTCGCCATACTTGTACCCGTCGCTGGTCATGATCTTGGCGTACACCTGGGGGTCGATCGAGTCGCTGATGCTCGTGGTCGATCGGTCACAGAAGACGACGTTCACGCTCCCGGCGTGATACGAGGAGGGTCGCGGCTTCTGACCGGTCCCTCCGACGCTGTCATTGACCCGGCTGGCCTGGGGGACGGCGTCCGCCGATTGCGTCTGGAGCGCCGTCGATTGCGTCGTACCCAGTTCGCCGACCACGACGGCGACGGAGAACGCGATGTCGGCCGGGCTGGTGGAGGCCCAGCCGCCGGCGTTGGAGTTCTCGGCGAGCATCAGCGTGTTCGAGAGGCCGTCGCCATTCGACACGCGACTCATCGACTGCCGCCAGCCGTCCCCGGTGGGCAGCATGAAAACCCCAGAGGCGCGGCCAACCGCGGTGTCGTCCGAGCCGGCGAAATCAGGGGTGGCGCCGCCGGGCGCGCCCTGCAAAAAGCCCCCGTTGGCGACGTAGCTCAGCCCCCCAGCCGCGACCTTCGTCGGATCGGAGGGGCAGATGTAAACGGAAATCTCGGCGGTCGCCACGCTCACGTTGCCGTTGCGAATCTCCCTGTAGATGTTGCCCTGCTCCAGTTCGGACAGAATCTGCACCGACCAGGGAAGGTCCGCCCCGTTCACTAGATCGGGAAAGCTCTGCCGCGTCCCCGCCGAGTTGAGGACGGCGAGCCCGACTTCCCGGATGTTGTTGATGCACTGCGCGTTCTGCGCGGCGCGGCGGGCGGCCTGGACGGCGGGGGTGATCAGGGCGGCCAGCGTGGCGATGATCGAGATCACCACCAGCAGCTCGATGAGCGTGAAGCCGCTGCGACGACGGCGGACGGCGCGGAAGGGTCGGGTTCGTCTCATGACTCGCTTCTCCAGACTTGACGGGTTGACGGGCGATCGACAGGACCGATGGGAACAGCGGGCGTCGCAATGAGGTGGCCCCACTCTCTCGCGACTGCGGGGGACCGGAACGGCCCCGCAGAACCGACTCCAGTTTGACCGGTTTCCGAACACTTTTCAACGTCACTTGATCAATTGGCTGTGCAAAACCAACTCGCGCCAGTCGAAACCTCCTTCCGCCTGGGTCTTGATCGACACCCCCGCCGGGTCGCCGGCGGGGCGGAAATCCTCCTTCTTGAGCTTCTCCAGCGCCAGCGAGCGGTCGACGACGAAGAACGCCCGGCGCGAGGGCAACGTGGCGATCGGGGCCCCGATCCGTTCCGCCCCGCTCGGGTCGTCGACCACTTCGAAGAACGCGACTTCGATGAACACGTGGAACACGTTGCTCCGCGTCGTCGAGTAGTTCGCCAGCTTCGAGCTCAGCCGGTGCCGCGTGTGGTGGTCCACGGCGCCGCCGTCGGCCAGATCGTTCAGGTCGCTTCCGTAGCGCTCAGCCTGCGTCCCCAGTTCGAACAGCCGCCGCTGGACCTCGTCGGGGTTGAGGTTCCCCCCTTGCGAGGGTTCGAGTGGCGCATCCAGGGGCAGGCGGCGGAGCAGCGTGTGCTCCAGGCTCTCCACGTCGTCCGCGAGCCACGAGAAGTCGCGGAACGGCCGGGCATGCGCCATGCCCGGCAGGTAGGCGTTCGTGAGGAAATCGAGATCGTCGCGCGCATGGATGAACTCGACCCACCAGTCGCGCGCGGCCCCCGAACCGCCGTCCTCGAACTTGTCGACGAGGTACGTCGTCTGCTTGCCGTCCGTGGCGTTCGGATCGGCATCCGGCCGCAACGGGTTGAACGCGCCGAGGTTGAACGCGGCGGGGTCGTCGAGCATCGCGGCGAGCATTTCGGGGTGGCGGAGCATGTTCAGGTTGACCCGCCCCGAGTTGCGGAACCGCTCGATCGGCGTGTTGCGGATGGGGACGTCGACGAAGCCGAGCAGCCGGTGCCAGCGGTTGTCCTGCTTGCGGGCGAACTGCGCAGTGACGGGATCGTCTCCCGTACCCCGCTCGCCCGGATCGTCGATCACTCCGTTGCCGTCGTCGTCCACGCCGGTGTCGCCCGGCTTGCCGTCGGCCCCGTAGGCGCCGATCACGCGCGGGCGGAGGAGCAAGTGCTCCGCCAGCGTGGCGCGGTTTGGCTTCGGTGGTTCCAGCGGAGGCAACACGCGTGGATCAAGTCCCCGCGGGTCGAGCGCTTTCGTGAGGTCGGCCGGGCCGTACAGCGGCACGGACAGCAGCTCGACCGAGGAAGTGAAATCGCGGTCGCCGGGAAGCTGCCAGAGCTTGAACTTGTCGACCGTGGGATCCCCGCTGCGCTTGTTGTCGGCCCCGATCGTGTTCAGCTTGACGAGGTTGTGGTTGGGAGAGATGGTGTCGGGATTGACGGTCGCGGGAGGTGGATTCGGGTTCGGCACGCTCGGCGGCGGCGTGTACGGATACTCCGGCTCGGCATTGAGACCGTACAGGGGCGATCCCGTGCGGGCGAGCGGCTCGATCCGCTCGCGGCTCTTCGCCTTGATCAGCTCCTCCTTGACGTGCTGGATGATGTTCGCGTCGTCGTCCTTCATCGTGATCTGGATCTCGCCGTAGCCCTTGTTGATCTCGACCGTGAACTGGTCGACCTCGATCCACGGGTTGTCCAGATCGTAGCTCGCGGGGACGGCCCCGCCGGGGACGGTGCGGTCCGCGTGCGCCCGGCGATACAGCCGGAGCTTCACCGTCCCGCCGCCGCTGTCCTTGATGCCGCCGATGTTCGCGGCGTTCAACAGCCCGCCGACCGGCACCGGCTCCGGCGTGCCGTTCTTCTCCCCCTCCAGCAGGAAGCGGGGCGGATTGACGCCGTCGTCCACGATGAGATCAACCCGGCGGCCGAGGGTCGTCGGGCCGAGCGTCGCCGGTCCCTTGGGCAGCGGCGCAAGGCGGTCGTCGTAGACCGGCATCCCCGGGTTCATCAAGTTCGCGGGAAGGTCGAAGTCGACCATGACGTGGCTCGGCAGCGGGACGTTCGTCATCGGGTCCCGGTTCTGATCGTCGCCGGCGTTCAGGACCGTGAACAGCTCGCCGGGCGGAATGGGGCGATTGGCCGCGGGGAACGCGGGATCGTCCGACAGCAGCGTCAGCCGGCGGATCCACGTGTCGCCGCCGGGCATCCCGTCGGTCGTCTCGACCTCGAGCCGCACGTTCCCGCGGAGGCTGACCGGGCGGGCCGCGTTGTTGCGGATCTCGGCGAACGAGAAGTAGCGGTCCTGCGTGTCGTCGAACTGGGTGACGCGGTGGTCGGTCGGGTTGCCGCTCATCGGGTCGTTGAACTGCTTGAAGCGATAGACCATCGCCTCGCTCAAGGTGAGGTCCTGCTCTTCGACCCCGTACACGTGCCCGCGGTCGGCGAAGCCGTCGTCGGTGTAGGGGTCGTCGTCGAGGTTCCAGCCGTCGGAGAGGTCCTTGTCGTACTCGAACCCGTCGATCACGAGGTCGCGGTCGAGCCGGTTGACGGCGTTGATCGCGAACTGCGCCATCTGTTCGAGCTGCACGTCGTCGTACACCGCGCGGAGCGACTTGCCGGGGTTGGAGGAATCGGGACCGGTGATCGTGTTCGCGGTCGTCGTCACGTTGGTGTTCTCGCCGCCGCAGAACGTGTAGAGCATGACGTACAGGTCGCGGGCCATGAGCTGCCGCTCGCGGCGGGCGTCGTGCTCCTGCTTTTCGGCGGCGGTCATGCTGCCGGTGGCGAGCTGGTGGATCGCCCGCGTGCCGGGATCGGGATGGTGCTCGGTGAGACCTCGCAGCACGAGGCTCCCGGTGGAGTCATCCAGAAAATGGTTCAGGCTGTAGGCCCGCTGCTCGAGGGCGTTGGGGGCCGAGTCGATGTCGCCCGCGAACTGCTCGAGCCACGCCCGCAGCGCGGGGCGGAACGGTTGCGTCGCCAGGTTGGCGTTGGAGAAGTTCGGGGGGAACCGGTAGCGGGTGTCTCCCACGAAGTTCGTGCCCGCCACGGCGGTGAACTCCCAGGGGCGGAACTTCGCGGCCGCCCCGGCCGCCGGGCGGTGCATGCCGTAGGCCTGCGCGTCGTGGCTGATCGTCGTGAACTGCTGGCGGATCTCCTTGGCGCGGGCGTTGCGGGAGAAGTTCCAATTGAGGAGCTTCTCGAGCCGCGACGAGGCGCCGACGTTGAAATAGTCGGTGTTGGACGCCGCCAGGAAGAACATCTCGCTGACTTCGAGTAGCCGGTCGATCGTCGCGTCGGCGAAGCGGCGGTCCTGCTCCAGCTCCTCGGGGTCGTCGATCAGCGGCTCGGAGGCGGCGATCGGCGCGCCCCCCGAGTCGACCATCAACTGGCCGCTCAGGAGGTTCGCATAGTCGTAGTTGCCGCGGGTCGCGACGCTCACGAACTGCGGCCAGCGGTTGAGGTTGTTCGCCGGGCCGTAGAAGCGGCGGAACTTGCCGGTCGCGTCGTAGGCGCTCCCCGCGGCGAGCCAGTCGAGCGGGCTGCCGAACGGCCGCACGCTCGCCGTCGCCGGGGCGTCGCCGTAAGTCCGGTTGTTGTTGTCGTCGAATTGCGAGCGGCCGGGGAAGGGGAACTCGGAGGGGTTGGTCGCGCTCTGGAACCGCGCCAGCTCGCCGAACACTCCGTCGAACACATCGACCGGCGCGCCCCCCGAAGTCTTGAACCGCCCCACCTTGAGCAGGAACGCCTCCATGTTCGCCGCTTCGACGAAGCTCGCCGCGCTCGGCTGATGGCCGAAATACGCGATGAGGTCCTCGAAGACCTCGGCCGGGACGTCCCCCGCCTTGAGGTCGTTGCCGGGATGCGCGGTGAGCAGCCACAGCAGGTTGATCTCCGCGGGGGCCAGCCCCATGTGCGAGAGGTGGACGAAGTTGCCTCCGCCGAACGGGTTCGACCCGACGGTCACGTTGCCGTTGAGCCGGCCGTGGGCGTTGAGGTTCGCCAGCCCGTCGGCGTCGACCACCTTGAACGCGACCAGGGGGATATACTTCTGGCCCGAGCCGAGCTGCTGCACGGGAAGGTCGAGGTCGACATACACGGAATCTTTGGAGCCGCCGCCGCTGGGGTCGGCGTCGTACTCGGGGACCGGCTGCTTGCGGGTCTCCCAGGTGACGCCGCCGTCGGCGAAGGTGACGCCGTCGGTCGTGGACCAGGCGGGATCGCTCCCGCCCGAAGTGCCGGCGGTGACGCAGCGATAGAACCAGCCGTTGCTGTCCGGATCCGGTCGAACGACCCATTCGTCCACGCCGTAGGCGGTGTTCTGCGTCCACGTCCGCATCCCGTAAGCGCCCTGGTTGTAGCGGCGGAAGGGATACGGGCCGGTCGCGCCGGCGGGGAGCGGCTCGGAAGGAGAGATGAACCGCCGGACGCCCGTTGCCCCATCGAGATGTTCGACGTGCGGCGCGAGCATCTTCGCCACGGTCGCCGGGTCGCTGTGCGGATCGAGGTACGGCTTGAACTGCGGGCCGACCGACGTCCGCAGATATTGCGGGCGGTGGAACGAGGGAATCACCACGAACACCGGCTTCCCCTTGTCGTCCACGGTGTAACCGACGAACGCCAGGAACGGGCTGTTGATGTCGGGCGCGGTGTAGTCGGCGTCCGGCTCGGGGTGGCTGGAGATGTCCCGCGGCGCGCCGCCGTTCGCCGCGGCGCTGTCGTTGATCTCGAGCAGCGACTGGTTGCCGTCGGGGGCGCCGTCGCGATTCTGGTCGACGCGGGGGAGCCCGCCGCTGGTCATCAGCAGGATGCCGACGCCGTTGTAGGGCTTGCCGTCGCGGCCGACGAGCGTGGCTAGCATCGAGCCGCGGCCGCCGTAAAGCGCGCTGTTGGGATAGGCGGCGGTCGGACCGTTGATGAACTGCTCCAGCGCCAGGCCGAAGTAGACGTCGGGATCGACCGAGGCGGTCTGGAGCTCCTTGGCGCCCTCGGAGAAGTAGGTGGCGCTTTCCAGCTCCTGGCTGGTCATGCGGAACATCATGTAGCCCAGCACGGCGAGGAGCGCGAGCAGGGCCGCCACGACGACGAGGGTCGATCCTTGGCGACGGCGCGCGGGCTCCACTCTCCGCCGCCTCGTCGCGGTCCGCCGCTGGTGCTTCGTTTTTCGCATTGGCTTCAACATGATTGCGCGTCTCCCGAACAGGGATCGGCCGCGGCCCACACGGCGGGAGGAAAAGGCAGAAGTCAGAAGTCAGAAGTCAGAGAAAAAAATGTAGGGTGGGCTGTGCCCACCAGCATGAGGACACGGTCTCCGTCCCAGTGTGGTGGGCACAGCCCACCCTACGCAACTGTCCTGTGATTCGCAAAGGACGTTTATCCACGGATTTCACGGATTGCGCAGATTAGAAGAAGAGTAAATGGATTTTACGGGCTTATCGCGAAATGGATCATGGATCGGCTCATCATTCCGACATCTGCGTAATCTGTGGATGTTCCGCATGTCCATCGGGCGGCCCGAAGACGAACCGCCGGAATTGAAGCGAAGGGCGTCCGAAGTTCACGAGCAAACCGATCCGATGGCGGGTGACTTTGAGATAATTGATGACCTGCGCCTCTTCCGAACCCGACAGCGTGCCCAGTGCCTTGAGATCGACCACCACCGACTCATAACAGATGAAATCCGGACGGTAGACGGCGTCCAGCAGCGTGCCTTTGTAGTCGACCTGAAATTCGATCTGGGCGCGGAATGGAATTCGTCGCAGACCGAGTTCCACTTCCAGCGCCTTTTGATAGACGGGTTCGGTGAAGCCGTGCCCGAGCACGCGATGCACCTCCATCGCCGCGCCGATGATCGCATGCGTCCGCGGATCCTGTTGCTCCATCGGATTGCCTCGTCGACTCGGTCCTGCCAAGCAGATTTCACAGATTACACAGATTGAAAAAACGGTCACTCCTAGCATCACTCCCCGCTTGAAGATCATTGCCCCACGATTCTTCGATCTGTGTAATCTGCGTAATCTGTGGATAGATCGTTTTCGAAATGGGATCAGTTCACGAAGGATTGCACGAGGGTCATTTGCCGGAGTTGGTCGCTGGTGACGTCGCGGAAGCGGACCGTGATCTGGATCGCCTTGAGCGGCTTGGGATTGCCCTGCGCATCGACCGGACGGAACGGGGGATAGTCGGCCGGGTCGTCCTGCGCCAAGTTCTGGTTGAAATCGACGGCCGGGTGCCAGGTGTCGAACACGCGGTTGCCACTGGGCCCTCCGGGACCATAGGAGGTGTTCCGGTTGCCCATCGGCGTGTTCGTCTGCGTCAGGTAGTCGACCGCGCCGCTGCCGCCGAGGTCCACGAATTGCGCCGCCCCGTCGTCCCAGACCTTGACGTCGAAGGCGTGGACCTGGGTCATCAAGACGTCTTCGGCCCGGCGGGGCCCGCCCTGGTATTTCGTGACGACGCCGTTGCTGAGGATCAGGGACTCGGTCATCGGGTTGCCGTTCGCGAGCGACTGCGGATAGCGGAAGGCGTTCGAGGAGGTCTCCTCCTGCGTGAAGCCGCCGATGAAGTGCGTTTGGCCGCTATTGGAATCGGTGGCCCATTCGCGGGGCATGCCGGCCCGGGCGGTCCCGTCCTGATGGTTGTGGCCGAAGCGGTAATAGGGGAGCCCCAGCGAAAAGAACCCGACGCCGGCGCCGTTGTTGAGCGACGAGGCGCCGTGGAGGTGGGCCCAGTTGCTGAACGCGAGCGGGTCGAACAGGAACGCCGAGGCGTCGAAATCGCGCCAGAAGACGCCCGTGTAGGGGGGCGGGCTGTTGGCGGTCCCGTTGTTCCCCGCGGTGCCGTTGTTCGCCGGATCGAAATAGTCGTGCACCGGAGTGCTGCTGCTTTCCGGCTGGTTGTTTCCCGAGAGCTGCTGGCGGACGAGCATCACCCGGCGGTAGAGGATCCCCTTCCGCAGGAAGTACGCGATCTCGGCCTGCGGCGAGGTCATGGACCCGTTCCCCGCCATCCCGTCGTCCCAGTCCGGCTGGTTGCGGTTCTGGTTGAGATAGGTCGTGGCGGCGGCGCCGGTGAGCGTGCCGAGGCCGAGCGGCGCCGCGCGGCCGTAGTAGGGATCGGCGTTGTCCGTGCGGACGGTGAAGCGGAGCACGTCGTCGGTCGCGTCGTCGGGATCGTTCTCGGAGATGTAGAAGTAGCCTTCGCGGTTGTTGAAGGCGAGCGGATCGGCCCCGCCGGGGTCGAGTTCGCCGGCCTCGAACGGCACCATGTACCGGAAGACGCGGTTTTCGAAGTCGTCGCGGAGGATGGTGGTCAGCATCCGCGTCCGCTGGTCGTTCTGGCCGATGCCGCGCTGCTCGGCGATGGAAGTCGTCGCGAGGCTGAAGACGGTGGCGAGCATCAGCATCAACAGCAGCACGAGCGCGACGGAGACGAGCATCTCGACGAGGGTGAAGCCGGGGCGGAGTGCGGAGTGCGGAGTGCGGAGTGCGGAGTGACGAGCGATCAGTGACGAGCGACCTCGCGCTCGGCATCCGCGGTCGCCGTGCCCGGTCCCCTCTCCCCCGGCTTTGCGGGGGAGAGGGTTAGGGTGAGGGGGTGCGCAGAGACGGGCGTCATTCGTCTGAGAGCCTCGCAACGTGCCACAGTTCCCCCCTGTTTCAGGGGAAACCGCTTCCGAACCATCAGCGATCCACATGGTGGAGACCGCCGGCCCCCTCACCCCGGCCCTCTCCCCCGCAGAGCCGGGGGAGAGGGGGACTAGCGGCGAGGTCATAACGCGGCAGCGACGACGAGTCGTCATGGTTCACTTGGTCCCGATCGGGAAGACTTCGACGATGTTCCGCATGAAGATCGCGGAGTTGGAGCTGGCGGTGGCCGGCCTGTCGAGCGTGAGCGCGGCGGTCGAGCCGCTTTCCTGCACCTGCTGGATCTGGTACCAGTAGCCGTTCTCGACGTCGAACACGTGGCCCCCCTCCGTGATATGGGGCTTGTTGCCGGCCCAGCCCACGTTGACCTGCGGGCCTCCCTGGATGAAGCTGGCGGCGAACACCTGCTCGTCCTCGAGCGCCAGCGGGCGGTTGAAGAACACGACGACGGCGACGTTCGCGGTCGCCGCCGTCTGCCCGGGGAGGTTCCGCACGGTGAGCAGCCAGGTGTAGCGGCTCTCGGGGGTGAGGACGCGGGCCTTCTCGACGTTGTAGCCCGCGGGGAGCGGCGCGGTCCACGAGACCGTCTGACCGGCGACGTTCGCGATCGTCCGCGCCTGGCTGCCGCGCCCCGTGTCGTCGAACAGCACGATCTGCGAGGGGGTCGCGCCGCCGACGGCGACGTTGGCGAGATTGACGGCGGCGGGCATCGTGGCCGAGGTGGCGGTGAAGGCGGTCGGGGTGTCCTCGACCTGGAACACGAAGCTGTCGGGGAGGCTGACGAAGCTGCGGGCGGCGGGCTCGTTGGGGAGCCCGCCGTTGAAGCGGGGAAGCGCGGCCGCGCCGCCATTGCCGAAGTTGCCTCCCACGACGAACGCCCCGAGCGGATCGACGACGTAGATGCTGTTCGCGTGCTCGGCCGTATTGCCGTTGTTGTCCGGGTCGTACACCAGCGACGGGAACAGCTCGATCTGGGCTTCGGCGTTGTACCGCAGGACGGTGCCGTGCGTGAGGTGCGTGGCCTGCACGGTCCGCAGGACGGAGATCGGGAACAGCGTGGCGAGCGTGATCACGCCGAAGCCGGTGAGCAGCACCGACATCAGCACCTCGACGAGCGTGACGCCGCCCCGGTGAAGTGACGAGTGGCGAGTGGCGAGTGGCGAGTATCCAGTACCGAGCACCGAGTACCGAGCACCCCGTCGCCGGCTGACCGCTGACCGCTGACCGCTGACCGCTGCTCTCATGGCGCCGCCTCTCCGGTTTCCGCGTAGCGGTAGGGGTTGCCGCTCGCCGTGTCGACCGCGTGGTTCGAGACCTGCCCCGTCCGGGTGAAGATCGTGACGACGATCTCGTCCCCCTCCTTCGTCGGGTCGCCGGCGGGGCGGTTCAGCTCGACGTCGACGACGTCGGCCACGAGCAGGTGGATCACGCCGGCGGAGGCGATCGGCCCGGTCAGCGTGCCGCGGGGGGAGAACATGACGTCCATCCGGTCGGGATAGGCGGTCCACAGGGCGGGGAGCCTGCTGCTCGCCGGGCCCAGGTCGATCACGATCCCGCGGGGGAAGACGGTCGGCTCCTGATTGGGAAGGACGCCGGGGGTGAGCTCGAGCTCGTAGTTGACTGGGGCGGAACTCCCCGTGCCTTCGAGATCGGCGTGCGGCGTCGAGATCGTGATGATGTTGTTCGTGGCGTCGATGTTCGCGACGACGTACCACAACCCGTTGTCGGCGGGGACGCTGGGGGTCGTCGGAACCCGGATCCGCGCGCCGGGCACGAGCAAGCCTCGCAATGCCAGGGTTCCCCATGGCGTACCGGACCCGGGAGTCTGCGTGAGGGTCACGCCGTCGGCGGCGACGTCGAGCGTGCCGGTGGCGGGGTCGAGCGGGCCGATGTAGACCATGCTGCGGACGACGCTGTTGCCGTTGTTCGCCAGCTCGTCCTGATCGAAGATGAACCGCACGCCGCGGGGGGCCTTCGAGAAGATCGCCCGGTCGCGGGCGCCGAGCAGATACGACTGGACGTTGCGGGCTGTCGAGCGGACGCGGTCCCCCGACAGCGTGAGGTTCACGGCGGTCATCGTGATTCCCATCACGATCAGCAGGATCGTGATCGTGACGAGCATCTCGACGAGGGTGAAGCCGGTGCGGAGTGGGGAGTGGGGAGTGCGGAGTGCGGAGTGCGGAGCGACCGCTGACCGCTGACTGCTGACCGCTGACGGCTGACGGAGGCGGTTCATCAGTTCCCTCCGAGCGGCTGGCGGTTCGAAATGTCGTCGTTCAGCGGGCTGTTGCCGGGGTCGGCGAGCACTGCGGCCGTGGGCTGCGCCAGGTGCCCGAAGTTCGCCTTGTCCTGCGGCTCGAACAGCCCCAGCGCCTCGTCGGCCCCCGCCGAGACGAGGAGCGGCACGTGGTACGTGTCGGCGGTGTGATAACTCTGCTCGTTGAACGCCGGGGTCGCGGCGAACTCGCCCAGCGGATCGTCCGGGTCCTGACCGAGCATCTCGGCCGAGATCCCGGTGATGAGCAGATCGACGAGCGGCTTGTTCACGCTTGCCCCGTTCCCACCCGGCCGCACGAGCCGCGTGGGCCAGCGGTAGAAGCGGAGGGGGCGGCCCCAGCCGTCGACGAACTCCATCCGCCCGTCGCCGTCGGTGTCGGCGACCTCGTTCGACTGGAAGTGGTCGGGGGAGACGCCGGCGACGCCGATGACTTCCCGCTCGACGAGCGCGTGATACAGCACCTCGGCGCTCTCGGTGGCGGGGTTGTGGTTGGGATGGATTTTCCACTCCGGGTGGCCGGCTTCGTCGAACGTTTGCGGGAGGGCCTGCCTCGTCTTCTCTTTGATGAGCAACGCCTTGAGGGCCGCGTCGCTCCAGCCGGAGTAGTTGGGATCCAGTTTCAGGCCGGCGATTTCGCGCGTCAGGTCGAGCTGGTCGAGCGCGCGGACGCGCTGGCGGATGATGCCGTCGACCTTCTGGATGGTCGCCGCGGTGACCTTCTCCCTGGCGCCGCCGAGCATCCGGCCGATGGCGGGGACCAGCAGGACCGCCAGCAGGACGATGATCGTCGTCACGACGAGCAGCTCGAGCAGGGTGAATCCCGCGCGTCGCCGCCCGGGGCAAGTCGAAGTCGCTGCGGAGTTCATCGTCATGGGGAGAGCTCCCCGGAATGGAAGTTGGTGAGGTTGTCCCGCTCGACGCTCCGCGCGCCGTTCAAGACGCTGTCGGCGGTGTCGGGATCGAACGGGCCCCCGCTGCCGTACTGCGCGTCGTAGCCGGGGGAGATGATCTGGAAGCCCTTCGAGTTCCAGGCGGTCGTGCCGCCGGGCTGCCGGTACACGTCGGTCATGGGGGCCCCCGCGCCGAGGTTCAGGTCGGCCGGCTCGTAGCCCCGCCCGTCGTAGCTGCTGGCGTAGAGGTACGGCATGGTCTGCCCGGCGAGGGTGTCGACGTACTCGCGCATGTGGTTGCCGTTGACGTCGCGGAGCCGGCTCCGGTCGAAGTTGTCGATGAACGGCCCGACGCGGTTGCCCCCCGGGGCGAACGGCTGCTGGGGATTGGCGGAGAAGCCGGTCAGGTTCCCCTGCGCATCGGAAATCCCGCCCAGGAAGAACACGAGGCACTCGGCCCCGTTGAGCGTGAGCTGTTCGGTGGCACCCGAATCGCCGTCGATGTCGTTGGCGGCGGTGAAGTCGAAACTGGGCCAGATGCGGCGGATCTTGGCGCGGCTGGCGGCGTCCCACGCCGTGCCGGTCTCGTCGAGGACGATGCTGCTGGGAGGCTCGACGCCGTACTTCAGCTCGAACGCGGAGATCCCGCTTTCGAGGTTTTTGATGTCGGAGACGGCCTCGGTGATCCGCGCCCGGTGTACGGCCCCCATCACGGCGGGGACGACGAACGCCGCCAGCGCCGCGATGATCACGACGACCACCAGCAATTCGATCAGGGTGAAGCCGGACCGCCGGGCGGGCCGGCGCGGCGACGGACCGCGACGCGAGGCTTGCATGGCTTGTGCCTTTCCTGCTCCCGTGGGGATCTCGGGGGATGTCAGCCGGACAACTCGGTGATCAGGTTGATCAAGGGCATGAACAGGGCGACGACGATGAAGCCGACGATCACCCCCAGCACGACGACCATCAGCGGTTCGAGCAGGCTGATCAGGGCCTCGACGGCGATCGCCACCTCTTCGTCGTAGACGTCGGCGACCTTGTACAGCATCGAGTCGAGGGCGCCGGTCTCTTCGCCGACGTCGACCATGTTGACGACCATGTCGTCGACCACGCCGGACTCCTTGAGCGGGACGGCCATCGATTCGCCTTCGCGGATCGCCGAGTAGATGTTTTCGTAGGCGCGGCGGAAGACCGCGTTGCCCGCCGTGTCGCGGGCGATGATGAGGGCCTCGAGGATCGGCACGCCGGAGGCGAGCAGCGTTCCCAGCGTTCGCGAGGTGCGGGCGATCGTCGACTTGCGCAGAATCTGCCCCATGATCGGGATCCGCAGGCTGATCCGGTCGATGATGTACTGCCCCGTCTTGTTCTTGCGGATGATCTTCAGCAACAGCCAGATCGCCAGCGGGATCGCCGGGATCAGGTAGAAGTACTGCTTCACATAGTCGCTGATCGTGATCAGGAGCGTCGTGATCTGCGGCAGCTCCGTGTCGAAGCCTTCGAAGATCTTCTTGAACTCGGGGATGATCCAGATCATGATGCCGGTCACGATCAGCGTGGCGACGGTGATCACGGCGATGGGGTAGACCATCGCGCCCTGGACCTTGCGCTTCAGGCTCTGGGCCCGCTCCTTGAACTCCGCGAGACGGCGGAGAATGACTTCGAGCGCCCCGCCCGCCTCCCCCGCCTTGACCATGTTGACGTACAGGTCGTCGAAGGCCTTCGGCTGGCGGGACATCGCCTCGGACAGCGTGGAGCCGCTCTCGATGTCTTCGATCACGCCGATCAGCGAGTTCTTGAGCGGTCCGGGGCGGGACTGGCCTTCGAGGATCCGCAGGCTGCGGAGGATCGGCAGGCCGGCGTCCTGGAGCGTGGACAACTGGCGGGTGAAGGTCGTCAGGTGCTTCGACTTGACGCCGCCGATGGAGAAGGTCCGCTTCTTGCCGCGGGCGGCGGCCTTCTTCCTGGCGGCGGCGGCGGTGGGCTTGGCCCCCTTCTTCCGCCCCTTCTCCTGGATCTTCGTGACGAAGAAGCCCTTCTCGCGGATTCTCTGCTGGGCCTCGTTCTCGGAGGAGGCTTCGATCGTCTCCTTGATCTCCAGCCCCGTGTTGTCCATCGCCTCGTACTGGAAAACCGGCATCAGCCACCTCCGCAGGGATCAGTTGGCAGTCGGCAGAAGTCAGAAGTCAGAAGGCAGAAGGCAGTCGGCGGAATGTCGAATGTCGAAGTCCGAATGACGAATCAAGCTCGAATGTCGAATGTTCGAAACCTCGCAACCATTGCACCTCACGGACGCGCCGCTTCGTCATTCGAGCTTCCGTAATTCCATGAACGCGGCTCCGTCATTCCCGCGCCGGCGGGAATCCAGTCCGTCGTCCGCGCCGCCGCTGGATGCCCGCCTTCGCGGGCATGACGCGCCGCCGCGCCCTGGCAAGTATTGAGGTTCGACATTCTCGTACTCGTAACTGGTGACTCGTAACTACTCCAGCTCCTCCATCACCGTCTCGCGGACCACCTCGTCGATCGTGGTCACGCCGTCGAAAATCAGCTTGAGCCCCGCCTCGCGGAGGGTCGTCATTCCCTGGCTGCGGGCGAAACTGCGGATGTCGTCGACCGAGGCGTCCGAGGCGATCATGTCCCGGAGGTCGTCGCTGATGTCGATCAGCTCGTAGATCCCCGTCCGCCCCTTGTAGCCCGAGTTGTTGCACCGGTTGCAGCCCCGCCCGTAGTAGAACTGGTACTGCCGCGCCTGGTCGATCGGCAGTTGCAGCTCCATCAACAGCTCGTCGCTCGGCTCGAACTCGGTGCGGCACTGGGTGCAGATGCGGCGGACGAGCCGCTGGGCGAGCACCGATTCGACCGTCGCCGTGATCAGGAACGGGGGGATGCCCATGTCTCGCAGGCGGGTGATGGCGGAGGGGGCGTCGTTGGTGTGCAGCGTGCTGAACACGAGGTGCCCGGTCAGCGCGCTCTGGATCGCGGTCTCGGCCGTTTCGTAGTCGCGGATCTCTCCCACGAGGATCTTGTCCGGGTCGTGCCGGAGGATGGCCCGCAGCACCGTGGCGAAGGTCACGTCGATGTCCGGGTTGACCGGGATCTGCAGCAGCCCGTCGATGTCGTACTCGATCGGGTCTTCGGTGGTGATGATCTTGGTCTCGATGTCGTTGAGCTCGTTGAGGGCCGAGTAGAGCGTGGTGGTCTTGCCGCAGCCGGTCGGGCCGGTGACGAGCACGATGCCGTTGGGCCGGCGGATGATCGAGCGGAAGCGGTTGAGGGTGTTGGCGTCCATGCCGACCTTGTTCAGGTCGAGCTGCACGACGGTGCGGTCGAGGATCCGCATCACGACCGACTCGCCGAACATCGTGGGGAGCACGCTGACCCGCATGTCGACCGGGTTGCCCCCGACGTTGAGCTCGATGCGGCCGTCCTGCGGGAGCCGCCGCTCGGCGATGTCCAGCTCGGCCATCACCTTGATGCGGGTGATGATCGCGTTCGCCAGGTGCCGGGGCGGGGGGACCATCTCGTACAGCACGCCGTCGGCCCGGACGCGGACCTTGAACTCGTCCTCGAACGGCTCGAAGTGCACGTCGCTGGCCTGGTCCTTGATCGCCAGGAGCAGCACCATGTTCAACAGCTTGCGGATCGGCGCGGCCTCGGCCGCGGCCATTTCGTCCGCGAGGTCGAAGTGCGACCGCGCGCTGCGGTCGCTGACGCTCACGTCGTCCATCTCGCCGATCAGCTCTTCGATGCTGTCTTCCTTGTCGGCGTAATAGCGGGCGACCGCCTGCTCGACGTCCTGGGCGTTGGAGACCGCCCCCTTCACGTCGTAGCCGAGGAAGTTCCGCAGGTCGTCGAGGGCGGCGACGTTCTGCGGGTCGGCCATGGCCACCGTGAGCACGTCGTTCTTCAGCGAGATGGGCATGATCTTGTAGATCTCGGCCATCGTCTGCGGAACGAGCTCGAGCACCTTGGGGGGGATCGTCGTCTCCGCGAGGTTGACGACCGGCATGCCCCACTGCTCGGCGAGGGCCTCGGTGACCTGCGCCTCGGTGACGAGGCCCATCCGCACCGCCACCTGTCCGATGATCTCGCCGGGGCTTTGCTTCTGCTCTTCGAGCACGTCCCACAACTGGTCTTCGGTCAGGTAACCGAGGTCGACCAGGATCTGTCCGAGGCGCCGTTGGGCCATTGACTTTGCTCCGAAGGATCACTCGCCGGACGCCGCCGGCCGTCACGAATTTCTGGAACCGCCCGCCGGGACCGCGGCCGGCCCCCGCCGCGGCAGCCTGCCGGCCCGTTCCTCAATAGTCCTCTCCGTCCTCGACCTCTCCGTCCCCCTCCTGCTCCAGGATCCCCTTCTTGGCCCGCTCGAGCCGGGCCCGGAGTTCTCCCACCTGGTTCGCCTTGGCGATGACGTCGCGCTCGTCGCACAGCCCCTTCTGCCACAGGTCGAACAGGGCGTCGTCGAGCAACTGCATGCCGTATTTCCGCCCCGTCTGGATCGACGACGTGATGCGGAACGTCTTCCCCTCGCGGATCAGGTTCGCGATCGCCGGCGTGACGACGAGCATTTCATACGCGGCGACCAGCCCCTTCGGCTTGCGGGGGAGCAGCGCCTGGCTGACGATCGCGATGATCGAGTTCGCCAACTGCACGCGAATCTGCTCCTGCTGGTTCGTCGGGAACACGTCGATGATCCGGTCCACGGTGCTCTGCGCGCTCGAGGTGTGCAGCGTGCCGAACACGATGTGCCCCGTCTCCGCCGCCGTGATCGCCGCCTCGATCGTCGCCAGGTCCCGCATTTCCCCCACGAGAATCACGTCGGGGTCCATCCGCAATCCGCGGACCAGCGCTTCCGAGAAACTGGGGACGTCGACCCCGATCTCCCGCTGGTTGATCGTACACGTGCCGTGCTGATGGTAATATTCGATCGGGTCCTCCAGCGTGATGATGTGGTGGTCGACGTTGTGGTTCAGCCAGTTGATCATGCTGGCGAGGGTCGTGGTCTTTCCGCTGCCGGTCGGCCCGGTCACGAGGAACAGGCCCCGCGGCCGCTGAATCAGATCCTTGCAGACCGGCGGGAGGCCGAGCTGCTCGAACGTCAGGAAGTCGGTCGGGATCCGCCGCAGCACGAGGGCGATGTGCCCCCGCTGCTTGAACACCGCCACCCGGAACCGCGCCTTGTCGCCGAACGCGAAGCCGAAGTCCGTCCCCCCCTGCTCCTGCAGCTCCTGCTGGTTCCGCTCCGGCGTGATGCTCTTCATCAAGGCGGCGGTATCCGCCGCCTCCAGGACCTTGGTCTCCAGCCGGATCAACCTCCCGTCCATGCGGATGACCGGAGGCTGGCCGGTCGTGATGTGCAGGTCGCTCGCCCTCTGCTGGACGACGGTTTCGAGCAACTTGTCGATCTGAATCGTGGCCATCAAATCCTTTCCTCGAGGGCGAGCGCATTATTCGCCGACGGGGCGCGGATGCAAAATTTCTCCGGTTCGAACGCCCTTCATCGCCGGCCGCCCGGCTTGTCGCGCCGAAATTCCCGCCTCGCCCTATCCATCGCGCCGCGACGGCCATCGCGACCCTCGGAGCCGCGTCCCGACCCTGGCCGCCCCCGCACCGCCGCGGGATGAACCGGACGGTGCGATCGCGGCATGATGTCGAACTGCCTGACGGGGCGCCGCACGAATCGTGAATGCTTGCGGGTGAACACGGGGTCGCGCCCCGACCGCCGAGGCGAAATCGCGCTGAATTGGTTTTCGTCGCTCGACAGCCGCCCGAGAGGAGATCGCCGCTGGGGGGTGGCTGTTTCAGTCTTTGGCCTTGGACAGGCGGTAGACTTCGGCCAGCGTCGTAATTCCTTTGGTGGCCTTGTCTACCGCGTCGTCGACCAAGGTCTTCATGCCGAACAGGCGGGCCTGCCGGCGGAGGTTTTGCGTCGGTTCGCTACGGAAGGTCATTTCCCGCATGGTCGAGTTCATCTGCATCAACTCGAAGACCGCGATGCGGCCGCGATACCCGGTGTGCTGGCAATTGTTGCAACCGCGGCCGCGCATGAAGGCCGCCCCCTCGAGGCGATCGGGGGTGAGGCCGAACTCGTCGAGCTCCCCCGCTTCGGGTTCGTAAGGCTCCTTGCACTTGGTGCAGATGACCCGCACGAGGCGCTGGGCCATGACCGCCATCACGCTGGAGGCGACGAGAAATGGCTGAACGCCCATATCGATCAACCGCGTAA
Organism: Planctomycetales bacterium; assembly: GCA_040877365.1. Taxonomy (GTDB): domain Bacteria; phylum Planctomycetota; class Planctomycetia; order Planctomycetales; family Planctomycetaceae; genus JBBDNT01. Next base: position 11,712 of record JBBDNU010000058.1, on the reverse strand, counting down.
TGGAACCGGGCGCATCGTTCGTATGTAGCGTACTGAAAACCAAGTGTCCTGTCAAAGAGGCCTGGATTGCCATGTCCGCCGTCTCGATGTCCCGGATCTCTCCCACCAGGATCACGTTCGGCGCCTGACGCAACATCGCCCGGATCACTCGCCCGAACGTGAGCCCGATCCCGCTCCGCACCTCGACCTGGTTGATCCCCGGCAGGTAGTATTCGACCGGATCCTCGGCCGTGATGATCTTCCGGTCGGGCCGGTTGAGTTCGCTCAGGGCGCTGTACAAAGTGGTGGTCTTCCCGCTTCCGGTCGGGCCGGTCACGAGGAAGATGCCGTTGGGTCGGCGGATGATGTTCTGGAAGGTCCGGTAGTTCTCTTCGCTGAAGCCCAGGTTGCGGATGCCGATTTTGATGTTGTCGCGGTCCAGAATTCGCAGCACGACCGCCTGCCCGTGGTTCGTCGGCAGGATGCTCACCCGCAGGTCGAGCTCCTTGGCCCCCACCCGCGTCTTGATCCGGCCGTCCTGGGGCCTGCGCTTCTCCGCGATGTCCATCGACGCCATGATCTTGATGCGGGAGATCAGGGCGCCGAGCAGCCGGCGGGGGGGGCTGTCCCGCTCGATGAGCACCCCGTCGATCCGATACCGGACCCGGATGCGGTCCTCGAACGGCTCGACATGAATGTCGCTCGCCCGCATGTTCACCGCTTCGTTGACGATCAGGTTCACGAGCCGGATGATAGGGGCGTCTTCGTCCTCCTCCATCATCCCCGTCTGCGTCACTTCCGTCTCGGTGAAATCGATCGCCGTTTCGGTGAACTCCTGGAGCATCGAGTCGACCGATTCCGTCTCGCTTTGCCCGTAGTGCCGGTTGATCGCCTGCTGGATCGCCTGCCGCGAGGCGACCACCACGTCGATTTCGCGGTTCAGGATGAACCGCAGCTTGTCGAGCACCTCGAAGGCCATGGGGTCGCTGATGGCCACGACCAGCTTGTTCCCCTCGACCGACAGCGGGATCACCACGTTCTCGCGGGCGACCGATTCCGTCACCAGTTCGATCACCGCCTGGGGGATCTCCTGCCCGTCGAGGGTGATGTATTCGTACCCGAACTGCGCGGCGACGTATCGGCCGATCACGTCGGCCGACACGTACCCCTGCTTGACCAGCGCCTCTTCCGGCTTCATGCCCATGCTCGCGGCCAGCTCCATGGCCTCCGCGAGCTGTTCGGCGCTGATCAGGCCGTCGTCGACCAGTTTCTTGAGCCAGTCCGCGGCCATGCCACATGCTCCCGAGACGAAATCCGAACCGGCGTCGCCCGGCGACGGGTTCTCTGGACGGAAAAGGTCGCCGGTCCAAACACGGGCGGCGTCGTGTACGCGCTGGACTCGGGCGGCCCGGAGCCCGATGATCGTGAAATCGTTGACCCGGCGGAAGATATGATGAACGTTTCATTCTGCTGCAGCCGGAAGGGGCTGTCAAGCGACGCATGAAACTCGCCTTTCTCGGAACGCGGGGCGAGATCGAGGCCCGGACCCGCGCGCACGGCATGCACACATCGCTGCTCGTGGCGTACCGCGGACGGCGGGTGATGATCGACTGCGGCGCGGACTGGCTGGGGAAGATCCCCTCGCCCGCGCCGCACGCGATCGTCGTCACGCACGCTCATCCGGATCACGCCTGGGGCCTCCAGGAGGGAGCGCCGTGCCCCGTTCATGCGACCGCGGTCGCCTGGCGCGAAATGGAAAAGTATCCGATCGCGGAAAAGCGGACCGTCGAGCCGCGGCGGCCGTTCGACGTCGCCGGCATCGCGTTCGAGGCCTTTCCGGTGGCGCATTCGACGCGGTGCCCGGCGGTGGGCTATCGCGTGTCGGCGGGGAAGGCGGCGATCTTCTATGTGCCGGACGTCGTCTTCATCGAGGAGCGGGCCGCGGCGCTCGCCGGCGTGAAGCTGTTCATCGGCGACGGGGCCTCGATCGCCCGCTCCTTCGTGCGGAAGCGGGGCGATGCGCTCATCGGCCACGCGCCGGTCCGCACGCAGCTCGGCTGGTGCGAGAAGGAAGGGGTCTCCAACGTCATCATCACCCACTGCGGCTCCGAGATCGTCCGCGACCACGCCGCCGCCGAACGACAGATCCGCGAACTGGGCGAAGAGCGCGGTCTGAACGTCCGGCTCGCCTACGACGGGCTGGAAGTCACACTCCGCTGAACGGCGAGCGGGGGGGCGTCAGCCCCCGGTGGGTTCCGCAAGAGCACGCCGTCGTCGCCGATAAGGCCGGAATTCGTTCGCGACGATCGGTAAGCGGAAATCGCACCAGCACGACGTCGCCGGGACCAGCCGGAAGTTGTGGGCGACGACCTCGTGAACGCGGGCCGCCAGTTCTTCGTGTACTTGTTGAATTCGGAAGCCGACGGCGTGCATCGAGCGGAACAGCCGGTCGAGGTGCTCGTCGAGCCGGAAGGGGACGCCGGCGAAGGTGCGGACCATCTCGGTCACGCCGGCCCCCTGGACAAGGCCGAGATCGAAGATCGAGACCTTCGCCCGCGAGGGGGACGAGGGCGCCGTCGAGAAAGGCCATGGGTTCGGAGGGGGAGGCGGCCACCGGGAGATCGTCGATCGAGGTTGGAATTCGCGCGCAGGATGGCCCAGCCGGGGGCCGGGTCGCGAAGCGACAAGAGGGCGCGCGACGCGCCCTTTCATATCGTAACAGCTCCGCTCGGGTGGAACCTCTCCCATCCAGAACCGTCCGGTCAGTCCTCCGGTCTGCTGGCCGACGGCGCAGCGGGTGGGGCGTTCCACGATTGCCGCGTCGGTGACGCGGCGACGCGGCCGCCCGCCGTGCTTCGGGTTCGAAGCGGCCCGGACGCTGCGAGCGTCCGGGTCGCTGGGCGGGCGCCTTGCGGCGAACGGATCGCAATCCCGTCCCGCGGGCGCACGCGCTGGATCGGATCATGACATTCGGCTGCCGGTCGTGGAATGATTGGAAGCAGAATGGTCGAGATCGTCGTGAAGGAGGTCCCACCTTCGAACGTCATTCCCCGGCAGCGACAATTGGGAGGCGTTCGAGCGCGCAGCTCAGGAACTCCGCGAGACGGGTTGCGATTTCAATGCCTGGCGCGAACTTCGCGGGTATGGCAAAAGGCTTCGGACCGGAGAGCGACGTGGACGTACTCGTGACTTTCGACGACGACGCTCCCTGGAGCCTGCTCGACCTGGTCGAGGCGCAGCACGAGCTGGAGGAGCTGTTCGGGCGCAAGGTCGATCTCGTCGAGAAGAAGAGCATTCGAAACCCATTCCGCCGGCACGCGATCCTCACGACGAAGCAGGTGATCGATGAAGACTCCGGAACGTGACGCCGCGTTCCTGTGGGACATGGTGTCGTCCGCGCGCGAGGTGCAGCAGATCATCCACGGTCTGACGCAGGAAGAATACCTACACGATCGCATGCGCCAACTGGCAGTCGAGCGGGCAGTGGAGATCCTGCCCGCGGGGGTCGGATCGGCAATCCGTCCTCCGAAGGCGCGCCGTCGTTGCACGCCATTCGACGAGTGACCGGTTTCGAAGCGACCCGCCCTGCGGCCGGGTTTCCCCCCTAAACGGGCTCCTCGGCGGCGGTCGCGAGAGCGGTGCGGGTGGCGGCGATGCGGGTGTTGAGCAGTTCCACCTGGCTCAACAGCGATTTCCGCGCGGTCGAGGCGGTCTTGGCGATCTTGTCCGCCTGCCGCTTGATCGTCTCGACCGAGGTCTCGATCTCGTCGAACGAGTTGGCCCGCTTCTCGATCTCGAGGATCGCCCGGTCGATCTCGGCGAAATCGACCTGGACCGCCTCGTCGTGCTTGTGAGTTCGCACGCACAACGCCCGCGCGAGCGAGACCGCCGCCTGGAGGACGACGTCGGTCGCGGGATCCTCCGCGTCCCACACGACGAACACGTCGTGCCCGAAGCGGCCGAGCGGTTCCAGTCCGGGCGGGGCGCACTTCTTCGAATAGACGAACAGCCCCACCTGCGCGGCGCGGTTCTTGCGGGCCTCCTCGATCTCGGCGCGGGCGACCGGAAGCGCGTAGCCCGCCTTCTCCTTGGCTTCGATGACGAACTTGGCTCCCGGCGCGGCGCTCTCGGGGCCCAGCTCGATCACGCAGTCCCCCTTCTTGCAATGGCGGATCAGGCCGGGAGTGTTGCCGGTGGGGGTCGGAACGTCTCCCAATCGCTGCGCCTGCCGCTGAATGCACTCGAAGACGGCGGACTCGAAATCGTGCCCGTGGAGCGTGGTGCGGGCCGCCTCCGTCCGCTGCGTGCGCATCTCGGCCAGCGCCGTCTTGACCTGTTCCTGGAAGTCGCGGTTCGTCTTGCGGTCCTCCTGCATGAGCTCGAGGAGTTGTTTGCGGAGCCGGGCGAGGGCGGAGCGTTCGTCGTCGAGCGAGAATTCGCTGGTGATCGTCTGCTGCGCCTCGCGGACGTTCCGCACGAGCCGGCTCAACGCCGAGTCGTCGTCGTCGAGCGAGAACTGGCGGACCGCCACGTCGATCTTCTCGTGAAGCTGCTTGGTCAGCCCGTCCTGCGATTCGCACAGCTCGGCGATGAAGCGGGCCAGCGCCCCCTCCTTGTTGTCCAGCGAGAACTGCCGCAGCACGTGCTCCCGTTGCGTATCGAGCTGCTTTTCGACCGTGTCGCGGAGCGACGCGAGCAGCCCGTCCGACTGGTCCGGCCGCAACAGCCGCATCAACGCGCTGTCGTTCCCGAAGTGCACCGCGAGGGTGCGGCACAGCTCGGAATCCTCCGTCCCGATCTGCCGGCGGATGACCGCTTCGAGTTCGCCGTCCTTGCGGACGAGGCGTTCGATCCGCTCGTGGAGGCGGCCGTCGTTGGGGTCGAAGTATTCGCCGAGCGAGCCGGCGATCCGGTCGTGAAGGTGCCGCGAGTGGTCGTCGAACCGCGCCTGGAGCGTTTCGAGCAGGCGGTCGCTCTCGCGGCGGACCACGTCGGCGTCGATGCGGCCCCGCGCCTGACGGAGCGCGAGCACGCCGATCCGCAAGGCGGTCAGCGCGAACCGCTCGCGTTCTTCCCCCTCGGCATGGGAGACCAGCTCGGCGACCGTTTCGGGGTCCTGGACGGTCAATTCGAGCGGCAGGGCGTAAGGGAGCTCGCCGGCGTCGTCGATCGCGATGTCCGCCCGAGCGTCCGCATCCGGCCGTCCGTTGTTCGCCATGGTTCCCTCCTGCGAGTGGGGTCCGCGGGGACGCGCTCCGTCGTGAAAACCGCGGGCGATTATAGCATGCTTGTTCAGACGCAACCAAGTTTTCGACGCAAACGCGCAGAGACGCAAAGGAAGCGCAAAGCTCGATCGGGACCGTAGGACGGATCGCTGATCCGTGCGACGGGAGCTTCCGGCTTCGATCGCCGGCAACCACGGAGGCGCCGAGCCCGGCAGCGCCGGAACCAACGAAGTTTCTCACCACGGATGCGTCGAAAAGCGAACGGAACCCCGGGCGCTTCCCCGCGCCGCTTCGTTCGCGTAATCTTCAATGTTCCCGTCTTTTCCGAAAAGGCCGTCAATGACCGCCGCGATCCGTCCGCTCGAGACCGACCATTCCCGCGCGTGGGAGCGGAACCGGTACGTCTATCCGGTCCTGTCGCGGCGCAGCCGGGGGATCTCGATCGGCGTGAACCTCAACCCGGACAAGGTCTGCAACTTCGATTGCATCTACTGCCAGGTGGACCGGCGGAGCGAGTCGGAGACGCGGTTCGTCGATCTGGAGGGGATGCTCGCCGAGCTGGACGCGATGCTCGATCTCGTCGCCTCGGGGGAACTGTTCCGCGCCGGGAAGTTCGCCGCCGTCCCCGCCGAGTTGCGAAGGTTGAACGACATCGCCTTCTCGGGCGACGGCGAGCCGACGACCTATCGCAACTTCGACGAGATCGTCGCCCGCGTCGCCGAGCTGAAGCGGGCGCACGGTTTGGAAGGCGTGAAGCTCGTGCTGATCACGAACGCCAGCATGTTCCACCGCCCGGCCGTGAAGCGGGGGCTCGCGCTGCTCGACGCGAACGACGGCGAAGTCTGGGCGAAGCTCGACGCGGGGACCGAGGAGTACTACCGCCTCGTCGAACGGACGACGGTCCCCTTTCGCCGCGTGCTGGACAACATCGCCGAGGCGGCCCGCGTCCGACCGCTGGTGATCCAGAGCCTGTTCCTGCGGATCCACGGGGAGCCGCCAAGCGAAGCGGAGATCGACGCCTTCTGCGATCGGCTGAACGAGGTTCAGGCCGCGGGAGGGGAGTTGAAGCTCGTGCAGATCTACACGGTCGCCCGCCCGCCCGCCGAGAGCTTCGTCCAATCGCTCTCGAACGCCGCGGTCGATTCGATCGCCGCGACGGTCGCGGAACGCACTGGGATCGCGAGCGAGGCGTACTACGGCGGCGGGCAGCCGGCGGACTGACGACAGTTCCACAGAACGCGGTTTCCGTCATTCCCGCGCAGCGGATTCCGTCATTCCCGCGCAGCGGATTCCGTCATTCCCGCGCAGGCGGGAATCCAGTGCCCGTCACCGTCCGCGCGGCCGCTGGATGCCCGCCTTCGCGGGCATGACGCGCGCGAGCTGACGCCGGTCCGTGGTGGACGCCCACCGGGGGGCTGACGCCCCCCGCTCGCCTTATTGTTTTCCTTCGGCGCGCTTCGACCACCACGGCAGGGTGATGCCGCCGTCGATCGAGAGGGTGCTGCCCGTCATGTACGCGGCGTCGGGACCGAGCGTCCAGGCGATCGCGTTGCCGATCTCTTCGGGGGTGCCGAGCCGCTTCAAGGGGATGTTCGGCGCGGCGGCGGCGAGCTGCTCGTCGGTGAAGAACTTCCGTTCGCCCGGGGTGTCGATCCAGCCGGGGTGGATCACGTTCACGCGGATGTCGTGCGGGGCCAGCTCGATGGCGGCGGTGCGGGCCATGTGGTCGATCGCGGCCTTGGCCATGTTGTAGGCCATCGCGGTGGGGAAGGGGATCACGGCGTGCGGGGAGCTGACGACGGCGATCGCCCCGCCGCGCCCCTGCTTGACCATCTGCTGCGCCGCGGCGCGGACGCCGTGGAACGCGCCCCACATCGCGACGTCGATCGTGCGGCGGAAGCCTCGCATGTCGGCTTCGAGCATCGACTCGCGGTCGCTGTAGACCGCGTTCGAGACGTACAGGTCGAGATGGCCGAACTCCTCGGCGGCGCGGGTGACCATCCGCTCGACGGACTGCTGATCGGCGACGTCCCCCTGGAGGACGAAGGCGCGGCGGCCGAGCCGCTCGATCTCGCGTGCGGTGGCCTGGGCTTCGTCTTCGTGCGAGTAATAGTTGACGAGCACGTCGGCCCCTTCGCGGGCGAGCGCGAGCGCGGCCCCGCGTCCGATTCCGCGGGAAGCCCCCGTGACGATCGCCCCCTTGCCTGCCAGTTTCATGACCGTGTTCCCGTCGCGTCAGTGGTGTCGATGTTCGGTTCGCCAAGCGCTGGGGACGATGATATCATGGTCGGCGGCCCGATCGAAGCGCGGGACCGATTCCTCGACCTCGTCCGCAGCCGTATCGAAAAGGTGTCGAACTTGACGTGACCTTGCGCTGTAATCCAACATTCAACCTCTCGATGAACGCAAGCCGCCAGCCGTCTCGAAAAGGAGACCCCGCCATGATGCTCCGCCTCCGCCCGCTCGCCCTCCTGTCTTCCTTCGCGCTTCTCGGTTCGAGTGCGGTCGCCGCCCCGGATGATTGGGCCGAAGGCGCCGCCGGGCGGGACGACGGCGCGAACGCCACCGAGTACAACCGCGCCGGCGACCTCAAGTGGCGCAACAGGACCGGCGACTGGCGCGACGCCGAAGGCGTGCCGCAGGGGCCGAAGCCGCTCGCCGCGACCGTCATCGTCGACGACGACAAGACCAGGCCGGTCGAGTGGGACGTCACCGGCCTCGTCCGCGACTGGGCTTCCGGCAAGCTCCGCAACAAGGGGATCGCGCTCCGCAACGTGAACGGCGGCGGGACGTTCAACTTCCACAGCCGCGAAGTCGAAAACGCCGACGATCGCCCCCGGCTCGAAGTCATGGTCAACGGCCAGCCGCGGAAGTTCGAGGCGGTCGCCGACACCTATCTGGAGCGTTCGACGTACCGCCCGCAAGGGGCCAACAAGAAGATCGCGGTCAACGGCGAACTGCCGCTGCTCGTCCGCTTCGACCTGAGCGAGCTGAAACCCGCGGACAAGATCGACAAGGCCACGCTCCGGCTCGTCACGTTCGCGCAATACGCGAGCGGTCAGCCGCAGGTCGGCGTGTTCCTCTGCGACCAGGGCGAAGAGTTGAAGCCGGTGGACCCGCTCCCCGGCCTCGCGGCGAAGCACCCCGGCGACCGCGGGATCGAGAAGGACCCGGACGTGCTGTTCGCCACCGGTTTCGAGTCGCCCGACTGGCAGAAGGAATGGAGCTCCGTGGGGGGCAAGGTCGACACGGTCGCCGACGATCCCGAGACGAAGTTCGAGCCGCTCGCCGGCAAGGCGTGCCGCGTCCATCTCGCCAAAGGGAATACGGGGGCGATGAACGTGATCTACAAATTCCAGAAGCAACACGGCCAGGAGCCGGAGGAAATCTACTTCCGCTACTACCTCCGCTTCGGCGACGACTGGAAGCAGACGCTCGACGGCGGGAAGATGCCCGGCATCAGCGGGACTTACGGCGACGCCGGCTGGGGGGGCCGCAAGGTGAACGGCAAGGACGGCTGGTCGGCCCGCGGCTCGTTCCATCTCACCATTCCCGAGGGCAACCCGCTCGCCGGCAAGCAGCCGATCGGGTGGTATTGCTATCACGCCGATATGGAGGGCTTCTACGGCAGCGGGTGGCTGTGGAACCAGGGCTACCGCGGCTTTCTCGACAACAACCGCTGGTACTGCGTCGAGCAGCAGGTGAAGATGAACACGCCCGGCGCGAACGGCGAACAGGGGAAACGCGACGGGATCCTCCGCGCGTGGATCGATGGCCGCCCCGCCTTCGAAAAGACCGACATCCGCTACCGCGACGTGGACAAGCTGAAGATCGAGCAAATCTGGATGAACGTCTATCACGGCGGTACCCGCCCGTCGCCGCGCGACCAGCACCTGTACGTGGACAACGTGGTCGTCGCGAAAAAATACATCGGGCCGATAGGGTCAGCGACGACGGGCGACTGAAGTTGCATCCTGTCGTCCGGTCGGTCGGGTGGAATGAACCCGGTCGGTTGCGGTAGGATGGCGCCGCCGGTCCGCGCCCGGGCCGGAGACGCGCGCGTCCGTGTCCGCGCACGTCCAACCCCGTTCGAACTCGCCGAGACCCGCTCATGCCCGCTCGCATCTTCTACGACGATGACGCCGATCTGTCCCTGCTCGACGGCAAGACCATCGCCATTCTCGGTTACGGCAGCCAGGGGCACGCCCAGGCGCAGAACCTCCGCGACAGCGGCTGCACCGTGATCGTCGGACAGAGGAAGGGGAGCGCGAACTACGATCTCGCGAAGAGCCACGGGTTCGACCCGCTCCCGCTCGGCGAGGCGACGCGGGCGGCCGACATCGTCAACATCCTGCTGCCGGACGAAGTCCAGGGGGATCTGTACCGCGAGGAGATCGGTCCGAACCTGAAACAGGGGGACCTGCTGCTCTGCTCGCACGGGTTCAACGTGCACTTCGGGCAGGTGGTGGCGCCGGCGGGGGTCGATTCGGCCCTCGTGGCACCGAAGGGGCCGGGGCACCTCGTCCGCAGCGAGTACGTCCGCGGCGGCGGCGTGCCGTGCCTGATCGCGCTCGAGAAGAACGCTTCCGAAGGCGCGCGGGCGCTGGCGCTCGCCTATGCGAAGGGGATCGGCGGAACGCGGGGGGGCGTGATTGAAACCACCTTCGCCGAGGAGACCGAGACCGACCTGTTCGGCGAGCAGGTCGTGCTGTGCGGCGGCGTCAGCGCGCTCATCAAAGCGGCGTTCGAGACGCTCGTCGAGGCGGGCTATCAGCCCGAGATGGCCTTCTTCGAGTGCATGCACGAGTTGAAGCTGATCGTCGACCTGTTCTACCAGGGGGGGCTCAACTACATGCGGTACAGCGTCTCGAACACGGCCGAGTTCGGCGACTATACCCGCGGCCCCCGCATCGTCACCGACGAAACGCGGGCCGAGATGAAGAAGATCCTCGAAGAGATCCGCTCGGGCCAGTTCGCCCGCGAGTGGATCCTGGAGAACAAGGCCAACCGGCCGATGTTCCAGGCCTACCGCCGCCGCGACCACGAGCACCCGGTGGAGCAGATCGGCCGCGAGCTGCGGCGGATGATGACCTGGATCGACTCCAAAGAGGTGTGACGGGTTTGCGGCTTCCGGAACCCGCATGCCGTTCGAGATCGCATTGACGTGCCTTTCGTTACTGGGGCTGATCGCCTATTGGTGGGCGATCGTGCCGGCCCGGCGGATTGCGGTCGGCACGACGCTGACCGCGCCCTGGGCATGGCTCATCGGAGGACTCGGGATGTGGTCGGCCGCATGGGCCGCGTGGGCCGCGTCGATCGCGTTCCACGCGTCTCAGGGCCTGGTCGACCGGATGGGATATCTGTCGGCCGTGAGCCTGCTGGCGCCGCCGATCGCCGTGCTCGGGGCGCGGCGTCCGGGGGGGGCGGTCTGGGGCTGGTTCGTCGTGCTCCCCATGCTGTGCGTCCTCGGCCTGCCGGCCGTCAGCGGCGCGTGGTGGGGCGGCGAGATGGCCGGGCGGTTGCGGCTCGACGCGCCGCCGCTGATCGGCTTCGCGCTGGTGCTGGTGATGGGCGTGGGAAACTACGTCGGCACGCGGTTCACGCCGGCGGCGCTCGTATATGGCCTGGCGTTGCTGCTGCAAGTCGCCCCGGCAAGCGCGTTCGGCGTCAATGTTCGGCCCGGTCCGCTCATGTTCCGCGCGGGGGCGACGCTCTGCCTCGGGCTGGCGGCTTGGCTCGCGGTCCGCGCCGGCCGCCGCGTTCCCCGCCGGCAAGAGCCGCTCGATGCGCTGTGGATCGAGTTCCGCGACCTGTTCGGCGTCGTGTGGGCGAAACGATCGCTGGAGCGGGTGAACCATTCCGCCCGAGCGCAGCAGTGGCCGGTGCGGCTGCACCTGGACGGCTTCGCCCCGCTGGAAGGCCCGGCCGATTCGCGCCTCGATCGCGAGACGGCGAAGAAAATCGAGGACCTGCTGCGCTGGCTGCTGAAGCGGTTCGTGGACGAAGAATGGATCGACCGCCGCATTGGAACCGCGGCACGCGGGTAGGACGGATTGCCAATCCGTCCGCCATCGTGGGGCAGGCTTTCCAGCCTGCCGCCGCTTCACGCTGGATAGGGCGATCGCGCAGACAAAAATGTCCGCCCCACGGGAGGAGGACGGGTCGCCGATCCGTCGCGTCGCGGAAAATTCTTGACTTGCCGGGCCGTCGCGGGTATGACGGCTCCGTACGGATTTGTCCATCGGCGACGCGTCACGCCTGCCAGCCGGGCGAACCGGACGTGACAGTAGCCCCAAACCTCAACCCGTACATCCGGTCCCGGTGTTTTCGAGGAGGAGTGTTACGTTGTCAAGTTCTCGAGGTAAAGGGCGTTACGCAGGTTCTTCTAGGGCTGCGTTAGACAGTCGGAACAAAGCCAATGGCCATGACCGCCCGATCGTTCTGTACAAATATAAGGGTCTTCACCAGAATCTGTGGGTGTTTTCAAGCTCCGCTCAGGCTCAGCAAA
>JBBDNU010000057.1:0-33709 GCA_040877365.1 Planctomycetales bacterium | reverse complement strand
TGTCGGCAGTTGGTACTGCGCGGAACTCGAACGCGCCGGGCGGGAGCGCGGGCATCGCGTCGAACGGGTTGATTTCCGTTGCCTGAACGCTGCCGTCGGCGGCGCTGCGGATTCGATCGCCGCGGGCGGAACGCCGCTGGAGGGAGCGGACGCCGTGATCGTCCGCACGATGCCGCCGGGCTCGCTCGAACAGGTCGTGTTCCGGATGGACGCGCTGGCCCGGCTCGAAGCGCGGGGGGTGACGGTGCTCAACCCGCCGAAGGCGATCGAGTGCGCGGTCGACAAGTACCTCACGACAGCCCGCCTCGCCGCCGCCGGACTGCCCGTGCCGCAGACGGTCGTCTGCGAGGACTCCGAAATGGCGCTCGCGGCGTTCGACCGGCTCGGCGGGGACGTGGTGGTGAAGCCGATCTTCGGCTCGGAGGGTCGCGGCATCTTCCGCGTGAGCGACCCGGACCTCGCCCTCCGCGCGTTCCGCGCGCTCGATCGCATCCAGGCGGTGCTGTATCTCCAGCGGACGATTCCGCACGAAGGGTTCGACGTCCGCGTGCTCGTCCTCGACGGCGAAATTCTCGGCGGAATGAAGCGCCGCGGCGACGGCGACTTCCGCACGAACGTCTCCCGCAACGGCAAAGGCGAACCGCACGACGTGACCGATGCCGAGCGCGATCTCGCCCTCCGCGCTGCCGCGGTGACGGGCGCGCGGTTCGCGGGGATCGACCTGCTTTACGACCGTGGCGGCACGTGCTACGTGATCGAAGTCAACGCGGTCCCCGGCTGGCGCGCCTTCCAGCGCGTCACCGGCCACGACGTCGCCGCCCACGTGATCGCGGCGCTCGGCGGTTAGCCGCGACCCGAAGTCGAGCGGGCGCAGCCCGCGAGCGCAGGGGAGCGCGCCTGTGCGCCGCCGACGTCGAAATGCGAATGGCGAACGAGTATGGTAAGGCGTTTGACGATACTCCGGCGGGAAGTTTCCCGCCGGCTATATTTGATACGAGAGACGACATGAGCATCGACGAGCTTCCCCGCCTCACCGCCGCTTGCCGCGCGCACCTGCCGCACGTTCTCCGCTGGGCGGGGGCGATCGCCCGCGGGTTGCGGAAGTTCGACATCGGGCTGGGAGGCAAGACTTCCGGCAGCGAGAACACCGATGCCCTCACGCTCGCGGATCTCACCTGCCAGGAGTTGATCGTCTCGTTCCTGCGGGACAGCGATCCGATCTTTCGCCGCTGCCGGATCGAAGCGGAGGAAATCACCGGCGATCTCGCCCGCTTCGCCGCCGAGGCCGAGTTCACGATCGCCATCGACCCCATCGACGGGACCAAGGCGTACCGCGACCGCAGTGGGCCGGGCTACGCGACGATGCTGCTCGTCCGCTCCGTCGAGACGGTGCATTACTCGCTCGTGTTCTCGCCGGAAAACGGCCCGCACGGGAGCTGGATGCAGGCGTGCGGAGATGAAGTCGTGACCGGGGCGGATGATCCGAGCTGTCCGGCCCCGGAGGTCGTCGCGTCGCTGCCGAAGGTCGATCCGGCGACGCGGCCGCCGTCCAACCGCATCTATGTCATCGGCTTTCAGGAGCGCGATCCGGAAGTCGCGCGGCTGCTCTCGACGATCGGCCTGCACGGCCACACGGCCGCGGAGATGCCCGGCAGCCTGTTCGAACTGCTGGCGACCGGCGAGTTCGGCGGGGCGCTGATCCACACGCCCAACGTGTACGACTTCCCGGCGGCGCTGCACGTCGCGCGGATCCTCGGGGGCGACGCGGTCTGGGTCCACGACCGGCAGCCGGTCCACTTCCGCGAGTTGTGGCTGGACGAGCGGGCGGACATGCTGCGGCTGCCGGGCATCGTCGCGGTGAGCGCCGAACGGAATACGCGCGAAGCGCTGTGCGGCCTGGCGCGGGACTGGCCGCGCGAGCGGTATCGGTAGGTCCCGTCCGCCGGACGGAGGCGAGGTGGCGCGGAACACGCCCATCCCACAGCGTCAGGGCGTGCCATTCAGCCGCCCCCACGATGCACTGAGCCGGCGGGTTTATCCCGCCGGTGGTCAATTCGGTCGCCGCAAGAGCAAACCCGCCGCGCGCGAGAGGGACTTACTCCTTCGTCGCCTCGACGAGGATCCCGCCCATCCCGAAGAAGCGGTGGATGCGGGTGAACCAGAGCTGCTCTTTCCACGGCAGGCCGGCCGCGTCGCAGGCGAGCTGCAGCTCGCGGCGGTTGTAGGTGCGGCAACGCCAGGTGCGGCTCGTCATTGCCCCGGAGAGGGTGTCCTCAGTCGCGAGCAGCAGCATGCTGCCGCCCGGCTTCAATACCCGGTGGAACTCGCGCAGCCCCGGCTCGGGGTGCGGCAGGTGCTCGATCACCCAGCCGCAGGTGACGCAATCGAAGGCGTCGTCGGCGAAAGGCATCCGCATCAGGTCGCCGGCGACGTAGAGGGGACGGTCGCTCTTGAGGCGATTGCGGGCCCGGCGGAGCATCTGGTGCGACAGGTCGATCCCGACGAGCCGCGTGTCCGGGAGCGTCGCTTTGAGCAGGTGTCCGAGGATCTGCCCGGCCCCGGAGCCGACGTCGAGGATGCTCCGAAACCGCGTCACGTCGAACCGCTGCGTGCGGATGAGGTGCCCCACGAGCGGCTCGTGCAGCGAGATCACGCTGCCGAGCGCGAGCACGGCCCCGGCCGGGCCATCGTACAGCTTGCGGACGTTGTCGCGATAGCGGTCGGGACTCCAGCGGCGGATCCCCTTGAACTCGACGAAGCGGCGGAACGATGGCGGGCGGCGTTTCGGCTGCGGCACGGGGCGCGTCGAGGAGCTCATCAGGCGTACCGTCACGAGTGCTGTGGGCCGGCGGCCGGGAAGTGGGGCGAATCGGCGCGGCGATTATCACGCAACCTCCAGGCAGACCGCAACCGAGACGGCAGTCGGCAGTCGAGTGGGCAGTCGGCGCGAGTGGAGGGTGGCGGTGATCGGCACACTTGCAGGGTGGATACGAAGGTGGCTGCTTGAATGGCCAGGGGCCGGGGACTATAGTAGAAGTGGGTGAGGCAGCCCTTCTCGCCAGCCTGTTCTCCCGTCTTATTCTCGGATTCGACATACCAGATCCTCCCATTCACCGTCGCGCGCCACGCGCGGCGAACGCCATTCGCTCCGTCGAGTCCGTTGTTCCACGTATGATGTCGCGCCCGGATCGCGCATCGAGGATGCCTGCGGAATGTCCAAGGTCGTGGATATCAGGAAGGCCGACGACCCCCGCGACGTGATCCATCGGGCGGTCCAGCTCCTGTCTCAGGGCGACGTCGTCGTGTTGCCGACGGAGACGCTGTACGTGGCCTGCGCGCAGGCCACCTGCGCTGAGGCGGTGCGGCGGCTCGTCGAACGTGCCGGGGCCGCGGACGGCGACATGCCGCTCTTGCTCATCAAGGCGGCCGACGAGGCGCTCGATTTCGTTCCCGAGATGAACGCCGCCGGACGGAAACTCGCGCGGCGGGGCTGGCCGGGACCGCTCGTGCTCGAATTCGCGGGGGACGTCGGGCGGGGCGTCGGAGCGGCGCTCCCGGCGGCGACCCGCGCCGCGGCCGGCGCCGCGCTCCGGTTCCGCGCTCCGGCGCACGACGTGCCGCAGGCAATGCTCCGGCTCTTGCCCGCGCCTCTGGTGGCGATCGGGGAACTTGACGGCGACGCCCCACGCGACGCGCGGGCGACGGGAGAGAACGCGGCTCGCGGCGCCCGCACGGCCGAACAGGCGGCGGCGCGGTTCGGCGACGCGCCGGCCCTCGTCATCGACGACGGCCCCGCCCGCTACGGCGAGCCGTCGACGGTCGTGGAGATTGCCGACGGCCAATGGCGGATCGCGCGGCCCGGCGTGCTGGGGGAATCGGCGGTCCGGCGGCTGGCCGGAAACCTGTTTCTGTTCGTCTGCACCGGCAACACCTGCCGCAGCCCGATGGCCGAGGCGCTGTTTCGCAAATTGCTGGCGGAGCGGCTAGAATGCACCGAGGCGGAGCTGTTCGAGCGAGGCTTTACCGTGGCGTCGGCCGGACTCTCGGCGGCCGCGGGCGCGCCGGCCAGCCCGGAGGCGATCGAGCTGGTCGGGCGGCGGGGCGTCGACTTGAACACGCACCAGAGCCAGTCCCTCACCGAGGAATTGCTGAA
This sequence comes from Planctomycetales bacterium, assembly GCA_040877365.1. Classification (GTDB taxonomy): domain Bacteria; phylum Planctomycetota; class Planctomycetia; order Planctomycetales; family Planctomycetaceae; genus JBBDNT01. The sequence goes on along the minus strand of JBBDNU010000057.1, from coordinate 29,556 downwards.
CCAGGCGGACCGCATCTTCGCGATGACGCGGGGCCACTTGCAGATGATGCTCGAGTTGCGGCCCGACGTGGCGTCCCGGGCGGAGCTGCTCTCGCGGGAACAGGGGGACGTCCCCGACCCGATCGGCGGCAGCTTCGCCGATTACCAGGCCTGCGAGCGGGAAATCGAGCGGCACCTGCGGACCATCATCGACCAACTCGATCTCGAAGGGAGCCCGTCCGAACAGCCATGAAGATCGCCGTCGCCAGCGACCATCGCGGTTTCGCCGTCAAGGGGAAGATCCTCGCCCTGCTGACGCAGCTCGGGCACGATCCGCTCGACTACGGCCCGGAGACCGGCGACAGCGTCGATTACCCCGATTACGCCGCCAAGGTGGCCCGCGCCGTCTCGCGGGGCGAAGTGCAGCGGGGCATCCTCGTGTGCGGCACCGGGATGGGGATGTGCATCGTCGCCAACAAGTTCGCCGGCGTCCGGGCCGCCCCCTGCCACGACGACCTCACCGCCCAGATGAGCCGCCTGCACAACGACGCGAACGTGCTCTGCCTGTCGGCCGACCTGCTGGGGGACACGCTCGTCAACCGGATGGTCGAAATCTGGCTGAACACCGACTTCGAGGGAGGCCGGCACGCCCGGCGGATCGAGAAGATCGCGCAGTTCGAGGCCGAGCAGCGCGGCGCTTCGTAGGACGGATCGCCGATCCGTCCTACGGGGTCCCCGATTTCGCAGCCGCTCGCTTCCGACTTGCGGCCATTCCCTGTATCGTGTCAGCGCGCCGGCTGTTTTCCATTCCGATGGCCCCTGCGGAGCGACCGCGCCGATGGATCTCGATCAACTGAAGTATGCCGCGAGTCACGAATGGGTGTCCCTGGACGGCAACGTCGCCACGATCGGCATCACGGACTTCGCGGTCGAGCAACTGACCGACCTCGTGTACATCGAGCTGCCGAAGGTGGGCCGCCGGGTTTCCGCAGGCGACCCGTTCGGCGAGGTCGAGAGCGTCAAGGCGGTGAGCGACCTGTACGCGCCGGTGGACGGCCGAGTGGTCGAAGTCAACGAGTCGCTGGCCGACGATCTGGCGTTGCTCTCCGACGACCCCTTCGTCCGGGGCTGGATGGTCAAGATCAAGCTCGACGACCCCTCCCAGGTCGACGCGCTGATGGACCGCCCGGCCTACGAGACGCATTGCAAGACCGAAGAGCACTGATGGTCCGCTGTCCGCCGTCCACTGTCCGCTGTCAGTCGCACGATCTCGGACAGTCGTCGCGGCGACCGGCGGCCATCCGCTACTCACCGCCCGCGATCCACGCACAACGGACAACTGACAGCGGACAGCGGACAATCCACGAATGAGCTACCTCTTCAACACTTCCGATCAACAGCAGGAGATGCTGGGGGCGATCGGCGTCGCCGGCGTGGCCGAACTGTTCCGGCAGATCCCGGACGAGCTGCACCTTGAGCGGCCCCTCGCGCTGCCGCCGGCCTTGGGCGAGCTCGAGCTGGAAGCCGAGATGCGCGGCCTCGCCGCCCGCAACGCCGGCGCCGGCGAGCGGGTCTGCCTGCAAGGGGGCGGGGCGTATGACCACTTCGTCCCGGCGGTCGTGGACGAGATCGCGGGCCGCGGCGAGTTCTACACCGCCTACACCCCCTATCAGGCCGAGGCCAGCCAGGGGAGCCTGCAGGCGTTCTTCGAGTACCAATCGCTCGTGTGCGAATTGACCGGGCTCGACGTCTCCAATGCCAGCCTCTACGAAGGCGGGACCGCCGTCAGCGAGGCGGCCTTCATGGCGATGCGGATCAATGGCCGGCACGGCAAGGTCGCCGTGCTCGGCTCGGTCCATCCCGAATATGTGCAGGTGCTGCGAACTTACCTGATGCACGTCGAGGGAGACGTGGTCGTCGTCCCCACGCCCGAGGGGACCGCCGACCCAAACCGCGTCGCCGACGCCATCGACGACCAGACGGCGTGCCTGGTGATTCAGCATCCCAACTTCTTCGGCGCGCTGGAAGACGTGGACGCGCTGGTGCAGGCGGCGCACGACAAGGGAGCGCTCGCCGTCGTCTCGTTCGATCCGATCAGCGTGGGACTGTTGCGCCGTCCCGGCGATTACGGGGCCGACATCGCAGTGGCCGAAGGGCAGCCGCTCGGGATTCCCCTCCAGTACGGCGGCCCCTATCTCGGGATGCTTGCCTGCCGCGAGGAGTTCGTCCGCAAGATGCCGGGCCGGCTGATCGGCCAGACGACGGACCGCGAGGGCCGCCGCTGCTTCGTCCTGAATCTGCAAGCGCGGGAACAGCACATCCGCCGCGAGAAGGCGACGAGCAACATCTGCACGAACCAGGGGCTGCTCGCGCTGCGGGCGGCGGTGTACCTGTCGCTCGTCGGCCCGCAGGGACTGCGCGAAGTCGCCGAACTCTGCTGCCGCAAGGCGCACTACGCGGCCGACGAACTCTCGAAGATCGACGGCTTGGAACTGCTGTTCGACCGCCCGTATTTCAAGGAGTTCGCGGTGCGGTGCACGGGCGGAACGAAGAAGCTACTGCAAAAGGCCCGCGCCGCCGGCTTCGACCTCGGCCCGGCATTGTCACGCTTCCCGAAGCTGGCGCAGGAAAGCGGCGCGAACACGGACGACGCGCTGCTCGTCGCGGTGACGGAAAAACGCACGAAGGCGGAGATCGACCGCCTGGCGGCGGCGTTGGCGATCCAATGACAGTACTTCCAAGTTCAGGTATCAGCAACAGGTTGACGAATCTCGACCCTGAAAGGGTCGCATTCCAAAGCCCAGGGTCGCGAGCGGAGCGAAGCGCACCCTGGGTCTGCAATCCCCGTTTCATCCCCAACCCTGAAAGGGTTGCACCGGCGCGCCATGGCCGAACGATGCGCGAATTCGCCGATCCTTAATCCCCGTAGAACCTTTACAGGGTTCGGTGCGATACCGTTCCGTCCATCCCAGGGTGCGCTCGCTGCGCGAGCGACCCTGGGCTTTGGAATGCAACCCCTACGGGGTAGATCGCACCGCGAGCGCCGAATGATGGGAAAGTTGGAAGTACTGAATGAAAAAATACACGGTGATCTACGAGCGGGGCCAACGAACCTGGTCGGCCTACATCCCCGACCTTCCCGGCTGCATCGCCGCCGGCGATACACGAGCCGAAGTCGAGCAACTGATTCGCGAAGCGATCGAATTCCATGTCGAAGGATTGCGCCAGCACGGCGAGCCGATCCCGGAACCCTCGATTGAAGCGGGAGCGGTGAGCGTTTCCGTGTGAATTTGGGTCCCGTCATGGCGGCCTTCTTGATTCATTCATTGCACGTCTCGTCGTGAAAAGCGCGGGAAAAAAGATGAATCACTTCCGAGGACCGAGAGGGGGAAACGATCCCTTTAGGAGCGCAATGAACGGCCAGGTCCATTGCATCAACCTCGCTATCGTCGAAAGCGTGGAGCGATTTACTGTCAAGTCGGTCACCAACATTTGCCGGAAGACTCGCCCTGAGATCAAAGAGGATCGCGTCAGCGAGCATTTCAAGTGGCTCAGTGGCCGCAAGCGCAACAACGGGAAATTCTTCAACGACGGAGCAGGCGCCATCGAACTCGTTAGGCCCGATTCATCCGAATTCTGGCACCTCACTGCCGCAGGCCGCGAATTATGGGACGCTGCTACGCAAGTGCCCGCAAATGAAACGCCAGAGTTCGACGGGGCGTTTCTAAAAAGTATTGAAGACGAGGCGGAAATCAAACGGCGGGAGCAGCGGGGTGAAATCAGTTCCACGACGGCGGTTGCACTCGTAAACGCACGTAGAGGCCAAGGCGCATTTCGTTGCGAGGTGCTTGGACGCTGGGAAAATCGTTGCGCGGTGACAGGTTCTGGGACGCAAGCGGCGATCCGAGCGTCGCATATCAAACCGTGGCGCGACTCGACCGATCAGGAGCGGCTTGACCCGCACAACGGCCTGCCGCTCATCGCGAACCTCGATGCACTCTTCGATGCGGGACTCATCTCGTTCGAATCATCGGGTCGAATGATCGTCGCGCCTCGATTGAGTGCATCGGAACGACGGGTTCTCGGCGTGATCGAAGGCTCGTTGGCGAAAAAGCCGGCCGCCAAGACGGCCGAGTATCTGGGCGAACATCGAAACACACACCGCAACAAGCTATTCAACTCGTAACTCGTAACTCGTCACTCGTAACTTCTCCCCCATGCGCAATCCCACCGCCACCCGCCTCCTCTCCGAACTCTCCGTCCCCGGCCGCCGCGCCGCGCTGTTTCCCGACAGCGACGTGCCGGAGCGGCCGCTGGATCATTTGCTTCCGGCCGAGCATCTCGCCGCCGCGCCGCTCGCGCTGCCGGAGCTGGCCGAGCCGGACGTCGTGCGCCACTTCGCCAACCTCTCGACCCTCAACATGTCGGTCGATACGCACTTCTATCCGCTCGGCAGTTGCACGATGAAGTACAACCCGAAGCGGCACGAAAGGCTGGCGAAGCTCGCCGGGCTGGGGGACCTGCACCCGTACCAGTCCGAGGAAGATTCGCAGGGGATGCTGGCGATCCTGTTCGAGATGCAGGAAATGCTCGCCGAGATCGCCGGGCTGCCCGCCGTCTCGCTGCAACCGGCCGCCGGCGCGCAGGGGGAGTTCGCGGCGCTGCTCGTCGCGTCCGCTTACTTCCGCGATCGCGGCGAGGACCGCACGCGGGTCATCTTCCCGGCGAGCGCGCACGGGACGAACCCGGCCAGCGCGGCCCTCGCCGGGTTCGAGTGCGTGCAGCTTCCCGCCTCTTCAAGTGGACTGGTCGACCTCGAACGGCTCGCGGAAGAACTCGACGAGCGGACCGCGGTGTTCATGATCACCAATCCCAACACGCTCGGCCTGTTCGAGAGGCAGATCGCCCAGGTCTCGAAGATGCTGCACGACGTGGGCGGGCTCGTCTACGTCGACGGCGCGAACATGAACGCGATCCTCGGCGTCACCCGCCCCGGCGACTTCGGCGGCGACATGATGCACTACAACGTCCACAAGACCTTCACCGGACCGCACGGCGCGGGAGGACCTGGGGCCGGGCCGATCGCCGTCCGCGACTTCCTCGCCGACTATCTCCCCGGCCCGATCGTCACCCGCGTCCACGGCGGCGCGGCGGCATCCTCTCCCCCTCCCTCTCAGGGAGGGGGCGGGGGGAGGGTCTCCGTTATCGGCAACCAATCGACTCGTTATCGCCTCGTCGACCCCCCGAAATCCATCGGCCGCGTGCGGAGCTTCTTCGGCAACGTGGGGATCCTGCTGCGAGGCTACTTTTATCTCCGCACGCTCGGGGCGGACGGCTTGCGGGCGGTCTCCGAGAACGCGGTCCTCAACGCGAACTACCTCATGGCCCGTCTCGCCGACGTGCTTCCCGCCGCGCACGGCGAGCGCTGCATGCACGAGTTCGTCGGCTCGGCGGCGCAGATCAAGAAGGAGCGCGGCATCTCGGCGATGGACATCGCCAAGCGGCTGCTCGACTACGGCTTCCACGCGCCGACGGTCTACTTCCCGCTCGTGGTGCAGGAAGCGATGATGATCGAGCCGACCGAGACGGAGTCGAAGGAGACGCTCGATGCCTTCGTCGATGCGATCCACGCGATCCTCGCCGAGGAGCCGGAGCACGTCCACGCCGCCCCGCACACCACGCCGGTCAGCCGTCCGGACGAAGTCCGCGCGGCCCGCCAGCCGATCCTGAAAGCGACGGTCGCCGCCCGATGAACGAGCCATTCGCCTGCCGCTTGCTTCTCGAACCCGAGCCGGGTTCCGGCGCGTGGAACATGGCGGTGGACGAGGCGCTGCTCGACACCGCCCTGCGGCGGGGACTCTGCACCGTCCGCCTCTACCGCTGGGCCGAGGCGACGCTCTCGCTGGGTTACTTCCAGAAGCCCGACGAGGCGGTCGCCGACGCGCGGCTCGCGGAACTGCCGCGCGTGCGGCGATTGACCGGCGGCGGGGCGATCCTGCACCACCACGAATGGACGTATTCGTGCGTCTTGCCGCCGGGTCATCCGCTCGCCGCGGTCCCGCATCTGCTCTACGAGCACGTTCACAAGGAAGTGTTGGCGGTGCTGGCGCCGCGCGGAGTGGCCGCAGCCCTGCGCGGCGACGGCGGACGAGTCGATCCCGTCGGACGGATTGCCAATCCGTCCAAAGTAGGTCCCGCCGGCTCGGCGGGACCTGGCGCGCGGGTCGCGGCCTCCTCGGTCGATCCACGTTCCGGCGGGCCGCCGGGACGTGCCGGCGGACGGATCGGCGATCCCTCCTGCGCTCCCCCGGAAGCGTTCCTGTGCTTCGCCCGCGGCGACGCGCGCGACGTCGTGTGCGCGGGCCACAAGGTCCTCGGAAGCGCGCAGCGCCGCCGGCGGGGAGCGGTCCTGCAGCACGGCAGCCTGCTATTGCTGCGCTCGGAATTCGCGCCGGAATTTCCGGGTCTGCGGGACCTTGTCCCCGCGGCGGAGTTGGACAGCGGGCTCGCCGAAGAAATTGCCGAGCGACTGGCCCGCGCGCTGGCCGGGGCGGGAAAGCCGGCGGAGGCCGGATTGCCGGCGGACCGTCCCTCGTCCGATGCGGTGTTCCGGGGCGAATTGACGGAGGGCGAGCGAGCGGCTTCCGCCCATCTGCTGACTGCGGCGGCGGCCGTTGCGGCCCGCCGCACGCCAGTAGAAGCCCCGGTCGAACTCGGTAAGATTTCTGGAAGAGATTGTTGACAAGCCGCGTCGCCGCTGGTAGCGTAAAGGCCGAGTCGAGACGGGTCATTCCATTTCTGCGCAGTTCATTTCATTCGCGTTTTCCGCCTCGCAGCTTGATTCGTTTCTGGGCACGGTCGTTGCTTGACGGAGTAACGGATTTCCATGCTGCAGGTCGAGTTGAAGGTCGTCGGCGGGGTCCAGAACGGACAGACCATTCGCCTGAAAACGGGCAAGTTTCTCATCGGACGCGAGCCGGACTGCCAGCTTCGCCCGAAGAGCGAACTCGTCAGCCGCCACCACTGCGCGTTCACGAGCGACGACTACACGCTCCGCATCCGCGACCTCGGAAGCACGAACGGGACGTTCGTGAATGACGAGCGGATCCGCGGGCAGGTGCTGCTCCAGACCGGCGATCGGGTCCGCGTGGGGGGGCTCGAGTTCGAGGTGCTGCTGCGGCACGCCGCGACTCCGCAACCCCCCGCGGCGGAACCGCAGGCGCTTCCCAGCGCCGAGACGGCCTCCTTCTCCGCCTCCGAAACATTCGTCGATTTCCCCGCCACCGCTCCCGCGCGAATCCCGGGATCGCCGGGCGGAGAGACGACGATCATCAACATTCCGGCCGCCGACGAGCCGGCCGGTTCGTCGATGCAGGACATCCTCGATCAGGCCTTCGTCGTCCAGCCGCAATTCGTCGCCCCGCCCTCTCCCGCGCCGCCTCAGCCGCAGCCGGAGTACGCCGCCGTCGCTCCGGCCACCGGCGCTGCGCAGCAGTCGGACGCCGCGGCCCCCCGCCGCGCTTCCGGAAGCATCATCTCGCCCCCCATCAAGCTCCCCGACCCGTCGACGACGGGATTGAAGCAGTCCGCCGCCAAACCCGCCGCGGAGCAGGCCGCCGACCACACGCCGGAAGTCAACCCCTCCGACCGCGCGGCGGAGATCATCCGCCAATTCCGGCATCGCCGCCCCACGTCGTAAGCGAGACCTGCCGTGGCCGACGACAGCGAACCGAAGCAGCAGCACCGTTACCGCCAGTTCGTCGATCTCTTGCCGCTGACCCTCGCGATCGCCGGCCTTCCCCCGAGCGACCCCGGCAAGTACTTCTCCGAAGAGCAGATCGAAACGCGGCTGTTCACGCTGCGTCACGCCTGGCGCGGGGCGCGGCAGTTCGCCAAGGAGTGCGTCCGCGGCCCCGGCTCGTCCGGCGAAGCGGGTTGAAGTTCCACCTCCGCGTGGGATTTGCGAAACCCACGGTCCCCGCCGGAAGTAAGTTCGACGGCAGCGTGGCGCGGAGCGCCGGACGTTCCCCGTCCCTTCGGGGGTTTGATCGAAGCCGTGACCGACGACGGAGTCCTCGTGCACCGCTGCCTCGCCGGCGACCAAGCCGCGCTGCGGGCGTTCGTCGAGCGGTTTCAAGGCCCTGTGTTCGGACTGTGCTACCGCATGCTCCGCCATCGGCACGACGCCGAAGACACCGCGCAAGAGGTCTTTCTGCGCGCCTTCCGCGGGCTGTCCCGCTGGAAAACCGGACGGCCGCTCGAACCATGGTTGATGACGATCGCGGCCAACCGCTGCCGCACCGCCCTCCGTCGCCGCAGGAACCGGCCGGTCGCGGCGCCGGCCGCGGCCGACGCGGCCGCACTGGCCGGCCCGTCGGGCGCGGACGACCTGGCGGAAGAACTCGAGCGGGCGCTCGGCCGACTGCGGGAAGAATACCGTCAATGCTTCATTCTGTTTCATCACGCCGAGCTGAGCTGCGCCCGGATCGGCCAGGTGATGGGCCGCCCGGCCGGAACGATCAAGACGTGGCTGCACCGCGCCCGCCGGGAGTTGGCCGACCGCTTGAAACGGCGCGGAATCGTTCGCGAGGACCGGCATGAACTGCAACGCCTTCGCACGTGAGCTGTCGCGGATGGTCCGCCGCCGCCGAAGCGACCTGCCGCCGCGGCTGGAGCGGCACGCCGCGGCGTGTCCCCGTTGCCGCGCGGCATGGGAGGATTGCGTGCTCGTCGACGCGGCCGTCTCCCGCTGGCGCGAGCGCGTTCCGAAGGCCGATCTGGCCTTCCGCGTACTCGCCGCCGCTCGATCCGCCGCAGCCGGATCTCGGCTGCCCCGCGCGGATTCCGCGCCACCGGCCCGGTCGCAGGGCCGCGGCGCACTGCCGCTCGCCGTCGCGACGCTCGCCCTGCTGATCGTCCTGGCTGTGCTTGTCGGTCAGCCGTCGCAGCGGAACATCGCGCGCCTGGCGCCGACACACGAGGCTTCGCCCGCATTCGAGCCGCGCCGCGAACAGGCCTTCCAATCCGAATCGGTCGCGGATTCCGACGTCCGCGACGGTGCGCCGCAGGATCCGTCCGGTCCCTCCGGTCCGGGAACGCTGGCGCTCGTCGCGGGCATCACCGAGCTGGTTCCCGGCCCGTGGGAGTTGGCCTCGGCGCTCGGCGAAGAGACCGATTGGAGCGCGGACGCCGCCCGATGGCTCGCCCCCTGGTCGCTGCTGCCGAACTCGGACCACGACTGACGTGCCGCACCATCGCCGCTTTGCTAGCCGCGGCGGCCCGTACAACCGGCCCAAGCGCCCCATCCGAAAACTCATCGCAGCCGATCCAGCTTTCGGGACCCGCCGCGTCTTCCCATTTCAACGCGAGGTTGAATAATTGCTGCACCGGTATCCTGCCGGCATCGGGTTCGTCCCCCTCTCTGCACGAGTTCTCTCCCCGAGGCAGCGACCGTTCATGCTCATCGACACGACAGTGGCCGAACAGCTCGTCATCAACCGCCGCATCCGCGACCGCCGCCGCAGCGATCGCCGCATCGTCGACCCCGCCGCCCACGTCGGCGAGGAGCGCCGCGTGTCGAGCCGCCGCAAGGTCGAGCGCCGCCGGCAGATCGACCCCACCACCTGCGAGCGCGACTACTCGGACGACGAGATCGAATTCATGAAGTCGATGGACGAGTACAAGCGGAAGAGCGGCCGCCAGTTCCCCACCTGGAGCGAGGTGCTGGAAGTCGTCCACTGCATCGGCTACCGCAAAGTCGCCGAGCCGACGGAGATCATGAAGAAATAGCCGGCGGGAAACCTCCCGCCGAGATCCACCGGGGGCGGCCGGCGTTTTCGATCGACTGCGCGCGAGCGCGAGAATTGCGGCCGCGCGACGATTCGAGACCTCGGCGGTCGTTGACCGCCGGCTAGGGATCGCGTCCGAACGTCATGATCGTGATGTCGTCGTTCTGCGGGCGACCGGCGGCGTGGCGGCGGACGTCGGCGAGGATCGCCCGCCCCATCTCCGCGGCGCTCGCCGGGCCTTCCGCCACGAACTTCCGCAAGCGTTCGAGCGTGTAGAGTTCCCCCGCCTGGTTCATCGCTTCGCTCACCCCGTCGGTGAACAACACGAGCGTTTCGCCCCGCTGGATCGAATGAGTGATCGACTCGAACGGAAAGCCGTCGATCACGCCGATCGGCACGCCGGTCGCCTCGTCGGAGAACTCCTCGATCGTGCGATCGGCCCGGCGGACGATCGGCGACATGTGCCCCGCGTTCACCAGCGACATTTCGTGCGTCCGCGGGTCGATGAGGGCCAGCAGGTAGGTCACGAACCGGCCGTCCACCGAGTGCGAGCACATGTGGCCGTTGATCGCGGCGACCGCCCGGCCGACGTCGTTCGCGAACGTCATCGTGCTCTGCACGGTGCTCGCCATGCGGGACATGATCAGCGCCCCGGGGACCCCCTTCCCCGCCACGTCCCCGAACGACACGCACACCTGCCCGTCGGACAGCACGAAGCAGTCGTAGTAATCCCCGCCGACCGCCTGGGCCGCTTCGTAAGTCGCGAAAAACTCGTAGCCGGGCACCTGCGGCAGCGAGACGGGGAGCAGCGCCCGCTGCACGCCGCGGGCGATCTCCAGCTCGTTGTCCTGCTTCTGCTTCTCGACGTAGGCCGAGAGCAGCCGGGCGCTGTCGTAGGAGAGGGCCGCCTGACCGGCGACCGCCATCAGCAACTCGAGGTCGTCCGGCTGAAACTGATTGAGCGCGTTCTGCGTGTCGAGGCTGATGACCCCCAGCGGCTCGCCGTCGAGGCCGAGCATCGGCACGCACATCATCGAGTGGATCGTCAGGTCGGAGATCGAGACGCTCGCCTGGAAGCGGGCGTCGCTCGACGCGTCGGCCGAGAGGATCCCGGACTTCTCCTCGAGCACGCGGTTGAGGATCGTGCGGCTCAAGCGGACGGTCGCGTCCTCGGTCGCGCGGCGATGCCGTTGCGAGGCGGGGCGCATCCGGCCGGTGGCGGGATCCTTCAACAGGATGCTCCCGCGGTCGGCGTAGGGAAAGATCTCGAACAGCATGTCGAGGATGCGGGGGAGCATCGCGGCGGTGTCGACCGTGCCGGCGAGGGAGCGGCTGATGTCGATCACCGCCTTGAGCTTCGCCTCGGGGCGCACGTCGAGCAGCCCGAACCCTCCCGAGATCGAGACCGAGCCGGTGACCGTGGTGATGTCCTCGTCGTCGTGGAAGAAGTCGTCGTCGTCCGCCTCGTCGCCGGCGAGAAACTGCGTGCGGCCGGCGGCGGCCGCGGCGGCGGCCGGGGCCTCGAAGCGGAGCAGGACCGGGCCGAGCTTGATGCGGTCCTCGTGGTCGAGCCGCGTCGGCTCGGTGATGCGGTTGCCGTTGACGAACGTGCCGTTCCCGCTCCCGAGGTCTTCCACGTAAAACCCGTCGCCGTCGCGGAAGACGCGGGCGTGTTTGCGGGAGACCATGTTCGAGGCGACCTGGATGCCGCACTCGGGATGCCGGCCGATCACGGTCTCGCCGTCATCGAGGTCGAACGGGAGGGACTGGCCTTCCTGGAGCAGGACGAGCGTGGGCATCGGAACTCCTCCGTCGCGCGGTGGCGGGCACGCCCCTCATTGATATCGCGCCGGCGGCGGAATTTCGAGGATGATTTCGAGCATTTTATTTCGACGCAAAGCCGCAAAGAGCGCAAAGGCTCGCAAAGAAAGAAGAAGAAGAGGCAAGAAGCACGAGGTTGAGAACCACGAAGACACCATGACATTAACGAGACGCGCGCCGTCGGCGCGGCTTTCTCGGAACTTTCGTGCTGCCGTGCCGAACCGTGGGATAAGGGCCGAATTGCAACTCAACCACTTCAGCCCCTTGCCCCCTCCGCGTGCTTCTGTCCGACCGGTATAGCTGCCTCGGTCGAATTCCGAACCTCCGCGTCCTCCGCGCTCTCGGCGGTTCGAACGTTGCTTGCGGTGAAGCCGAAAGCTCTGAACCGCGGAGAGCGCCGAGAACGCGGAGAAAGCTGGAATTGGGGCCCAGGCGAATACACCGAAAGGCAGTTCACCACGGATGGCACGGATGACCACGGATTTCTGCTGTCATCCGTGCCCATCCGTGAGATCCGTGGTCCAAGAATTCGGGCGGTCTCCGGCATGAGAGACCCCGACCGCAGACGCTGCTCGTCCTTTCTTTGCGCTCCTTTGCGACCTTTGCGCCTTTGCGTCGAAAAGAGCTTCGTCGCGAAGGCCGACGCTGTGGAGCTGCGCTCAACGCTCGCCCGCCCCGCCGAAGATCCGCTCCACGTTCCCGCGGAGCACGTCGCAGCCGAAGGCGACCGCCCGCTCCTCGGTCCAGTTTCGCGACTGCACGAAGTCCTCCGCCAGCACCTTCGCCAGCACGCGGCGGTACATCGCGAACTTGGGCAGCGCGAACTCGAGCTTGTACATGTCGCTGTAATACCCGATCAGCTTCGTCCGCGGGACCGCCTGCAGGCGGGCGCGGCAATCGGGCTCGATGTGCGCCGGGACGTTCGAGTACCACCAGTGCCCGTTGACGACCACGTTCGGGAAAATCCAACTGTAGGCGACGAGTTCCTGATTGCTCGCGCTGGCAAGCACCGAGATCGGGAACGTCACCCGCGGGAAGGCGTTCAGCAGCTCGCGGTACTGGATCAGCGAGGTCCGCTGGTCGAACAGGTCCCGCCCCTGGTGCACACCCGCCGGATACACGCTGCGGTTCACGCCGATCATCAGGTCGAACGGCAAGCGGTGCTCGTGGCACATCTCGGCGAGCGTCCAGAAGACGAACCGCGAGGCGGCGACCGCGTCGTCGCGCGAAAGATCCGTGCCGGCCGCAAGCGCGGAGACCACGCGGTCGGCCGTCGCCGGCTCGACGGCCGCGGGAGAGAAATCGGGGGGGAGCGAAATCGCGCAGGCGCGGGCCCCGCGCGCGGTGAAGTGCTCGAACAGCTTGCCGATGCCGCCCCGCAGCGATTGCGCGTCCTTCGGCTCGACGCCCGTCGCCTTCGCGAGCCGTTGCCGCGTCTCCGGGCGGGCGAGGTGGAACACGAGGTCGTCGGTGCGGAGACAGGGAACGTAACGGTCCGTGTCGAACCCTTCCAGCGGATCGTCGAAGTCGTTGGTCAGGAACACCCGCTCGAGGTTGCTCTGCCGCAGGACCCGCTCCTCCCAGTCGGGGGCGGCCATCTTCTCCGCCGCGCGGTCGTAGAGGGCCTCCCAGTTCGCGGGAGTGATGCGGTCGTCGTCGAAGTCGAAGAACTCCCGGCACATCTCGATCAGCCAGTCGAGCTGGATCGTGTTGTCGAGGTTGCCGAGCTTCTCGACGAGCCGGCCCACCTTCTCCCTCGGGTCGAGTCCCGGCTCCTCGATCCGTTCCCGCGCCAGGCCGGCGGAGTGGGCCAGCTCGGTGTAATAGTGGTAGCCCATGATGTCGGCCAGCGTCGTCGAGGCCGGGGCGTGCGGGTCGATGTGCGTGTGCGGGTCGATCAGCACGAGCGATTCGAGCTCGGCGAGAATGCGGGCGCGGAGCGCGTCGGACATGGCGGGACCGGGCGAAAAGGAGGAACGGCGAATTCGGGGGCCGCGAGAACGGCGACGATGCAGTGTGGCGGACGCCGCCCGGCGATTCAACCGATCGAGCGAATAGCCGAATAGCCGGCGGGCAACGCCCCGCCGCAGCGCTTCCTCGCGATCGGCTCGCTCACGTGCGGGCATATCGGTCCTCGCGATCTCGGCGCGCCAAAGGCAGGTGTCGGTCGTTTAGTAGACCACCTGATCCGCGAGCGCGTCAACGACGTTCGCCGGCTACATGCCGCCCGCGTCCCGAGCGGCAATCGAGTTGCTCGCCGCGATCATTCGGATGCCGCGAGAGCGAGGTCCCGCCGAGCCGGCGGGACCTACTTCGCCGCCTGCGCGTCCTTGTCGAGCTCCGGCTGCGGCGGTTCGAAGCTGTGCTGGATCTGGCCGTTCGCGCCGTTCCACACGCGCAGGACCCCGTCGATCCCGCCGGCGACGACGAGCGACTCGTCGCGGGAGGCGGCGGCGGCGAACACGAAGTCGCTCGCGCCCCCGAAGTTGCGGTAGTTCTGCCCGTCCGTGGCGCGGTGGAAGCGGATCCCCGCGTCGCCGCCGCAGCTCACGAGGTTCTCCCCCACGCCGATGAACGAGATCGCCGTGACTTCCTTGTTGTAGTTCTTGATCGTGCGGGACTGCTCGCCGGTCTCGGCGTTCCAGACCTTGATGACGTTGTCGGCCCCGGCGCTGGCGACGAGGCTCCCGTCCCCCTTCCAGCTCACGTCGAGCACGTGGTGCGTGTGCCCCTCCATCGACTTGAGCGGCTGGCCGGTGGCGACCTCGAAGGTGCGGACGAACTTGTCGGCCCCGCCGGAGACGAGCCGCTTACCGTCGCGGGAGAACTCGAGGCCCATCACCGTGTCGCTGTGGGCGTCGGGGAGGGCGCGGACGAGCGACTTTTTCGCGACGTCCCAGAAGGTGATCTCGCCCGAGCGCGACGGCTCGCCGCCCCCCGCCGCGAGGAGCTGGCCGTCGGGGCTGAAATCGAGGCACAGGACGCGGGCGACGAAGGGGGAGGCGGTGACGTCGAGCGGGGCGTCGTCCTTCGCGCCCAAACGGGCGACGAGCGCCCATTCCCCGCGCGGCTCGCGGAGGGCCGCCGACTTTTCGGCGGCGGAGACGAGCGCGCCGTCGGCGGCGAAGGCGACCGCGGCGATCGAAGACTCGTGCGCCGCGAAGCGGTCGAGCGGGGCGCCGGTCTCGGCGTTCCAGAGGGCGATCCCGCCGTCTTCGTGCGCGGTGGCGACGCGCGTCCCGTCGGGAGAGAAGGCGACGGACCGCACCGCGGCGGGCTGCGGGGGCTGCTCCTTCTTCGCGGCGTCGGCTCGGGCGACCGCTTCCTTTTCGACCGAGTCGGCGGCGGTCTTCGCCTCCTGGGCGGCTTTCAGCTCCTCCTCGGCGCGTGTGAGGTTCTTCTGCGCGAGATCGAGGTTGCGGATGGCGCCGTCGCGGGCGTTCTTCGCGGCGGTGAGGGCGTCGTTCTCCTTGGCGAACTCTTTTTCGAGATTGGCGACGTTGTTCTTGAGTCCGCCGTCCTCGGGCTTCTTCGACAGGGCCTCCTTCGCCTGGTCGAGCTTGGCTTGGGCGTCCTGGACTTTCTTCTCGGCGGCGGCGAGCTCCGTCTCGGCCTTGGGCTTGGCTTCAGTGGCCTGCTTGAGCGCCTCTTCGCGGTCCTTCTTCGCCTTCTCGGCGTTCTGCTGCGCGGTGTTGGCGAGTTGGACCTGCTGCTTCGCCACGGTCTGCGACTCTTCCAGCTCCTTCACGCGGCGATCGTGGGCCCGCTTGTCGAGCAGCTCGGCCTTCTGCTGGGCGTTGTCGGTCTGCCAGATTTTCGCCGCGCCGCCGGTCCCCCCCGCGGCGAGAAGCTTGCCGTCGCCGCCGAACGCGATCGACGCAACGGGCTGCCCGAGCGCGTAGGTGCGGACCTGTCCGCCGTTGTCGAGGCCCCAGACCTTGACATTGCCGTCCTCGCTCCCCGTCGCGACCTGCGCCGGTTGGCCGGGGACCGGGGCGACGCAGGTGAGCGGCTTGTCGTGCCCCTTGAGTTCGGCGAGCGGCTTGGGCGGCTCGGCCCCTTCTTCGGCGTCTCCCCCCTGCCCGGGCGTCTGCCAGACGCGGGCGACGCCGTCGGCGTCGGCGGTGACGAGCCGCTTCCCTTCGCCGTCGAACGCGACGGCGCGGCTCGCTTCGACAAGGGCGAGCTGCGCGAGTTGCTTCCCGTCGGCGACGCTCCACAGGCGGAGCGTTTTACCGGCGACCGTGGCGACCTGCGCGCCGTCGGGAGAGAACGCGACGCCGGCGACCTCGCCTTCGTGGCCGGCGAGCTCGTGACCCGGCTTGCCGTCGGAAAGGTCCCACAGGCGGACCGACCTGCCGGCGGCGACCGCGGCGAACTTCCGCTGCGGACCCACGGCGAGCGCGGCGGCGGGACCTTCGAGCGGCAGCTCGAACCGGCGGGCGTTGGGGCGGCGCTCCCACAGCTTCACGACGCGGTAGCCCCCGGTCGCGAGAAGATTGCCGTCCGGGCTGAAGGCGAGCGAATGGACGAAATCGCGATGGGTCGCGCCGGGGCCGTACATCGGCCGGCCTTCGTACTGGATGTCGAGCAGTGCGGGGTCGGTCAACCGGGCGACTTCCTCGCCGGTCGCGACGGCGTACAGCGAGACGCGGTTCGCCCGGCCGCAGGCGACCAGTTCGCCCCACGGGGAAAGGGCGACGCTGAAGATGGCGTTCATGGTCGGGGGGATGGGACGCCACTCGATCGCCGCGGCGGCGGCGGCGTCGCCGGCGGCCGCCCCTTCGACGATCCACTGCCGGACGAGGCCCACCTGCTCGGAGGTGAGGGCCTTGGCCTCGGCGTCGTTCGGCAGCGGGGGCATGGCGGGGACCTTGGCCCGCGAGACGAGCTGGAACAGGAGGCTCTTCTCGGGGTCCTTGGCGACGACGGCTGGTCCGTTCTTGCCTCCCTTGAGGATACTCTCGACGCTTTCGAGGTCGAGGTCGTTCTCGGAGATGACCGCATTGTGGCAGGCGGTGCAGTTCGCCTCGAAGATCGGGGCGACGTCCCTGGTGAAGTCCACCGGCCGCCCGAGGTTCACCGCCGCCGGCTCGATCTTTTTCTCGGGCGCGGGCTTCTCATCGGCGGCCCGGACCGCGAACGAACCGGCGAAGAGCACGCACGCGGCGAGCAGGCTGCGGGAGATCAGGGAGCGCATGGCGGGACCACTCGATGAATGGGAGATTCAGTTAGCAAGCTGATTTTTCGACGCAAAGGCGCGAAGACGCAAAGGAACGCAAAGAAGAACGGATTTCGAACGAGAAAGAAATCAGCGGTCGTTAGTCCGTCGAAATCATGCGGACGGAACAAGGTCACTTCGACACGTTGAGCTTGATCGGGGCGTCGATGGCGGCTTTGCCCTCGAAGTCCATCTCGGCCCGGACCACCATTCGCTGATCGTGACCGCTCAGCGCGAGATCGACCGCCTGCGCGCCGCTCCGCGCTTCGGCGAGCGCGGCTTGGCTGTCGGTGAGCTTCTTCTCGGCGGCGGCGAGGGCGGTGTCGGCTTCCTTGGCCTGGGCGGCGGCGGATTCCGCTTCCTTTTGCACCGCGGGGAGCGCGTCCTGTTTGGCTTTGTCGTCTGGCGCGGCGGTCGCCGCGGCTTGCGCCGCATTGACTTTCGCGGCCGCTTGCTCGACGGCGGCGCGGGCCTTCACGCCGGCGCTCTCGGCGGCCGTCTTCTCCTCGGCGGACTTCTTCAGCGCGGCGTCCGCCTCCTGGACTTTCTTGTCCGCGGCGGCCTTGTCGGCGGCGGTGAGGACCGACTCCTCGGCCTGGACGACGAGCACCCCCTCGTTCTTGTCGGCGGGGATCGTGACCGGGTCGGCCTTGAGGCCGGCGACGCCCGGTGGAAGCGGGAGCGAAAGCGTGACCGGGCCGGCGAACATCTTCTCGCGCTGCACGGTGACTTTGACTTCGAGCTTGCCTCCGGGGGCGATCTTCCCGCCGTTCGGCACGTTGGCAGCGAGCTTCGCCGGGGCCTCGCGGACGACGATCACCACCGGGGTCGAAGGGGAGGCGTAGGTGATCTGCTTCGGCTGGGCGGCCTTCTGGGCCTCGGTGAACTCGCCGTCCGCCTTCTGCTTGAGCGCCTGGACCGCCTTGAGCGCCTCGGCGGCGGCGGCCGCGGCGGCCTCCGCCTGCTGCTTCGCTTCGGCCATCGCCTTCGCGGCGGCCTGGGCCTCTTCGAGCGACTTGACGGTAGCGGCCAGTTCGGTCGCAGCGGTCTCGGCGGCGGCCTTCGCATCGTCGAACTTCTTCGCGGCCGCGTCCTGGGCCGGTTTCGCCTGGTCGAGCGCGGCCTGCGCCTGCTGGGCGGCCTGCTCGGCCGCGGCGAGCGACTTCGCCCGCTCGTCCTTCTGCTCGTCGGAGGCGGAATCGAGCGCGGACTTGGCCTCCGCGGCTTTGCCGGCGGCATCCTTCGACGCCTGCTCCGCCGCGGCGCGCTGCTGGTCGGCCTGCTGCTTTTCGGTCTCGGCCGTCTTCTGCGCGGCTTGCGCCTGCTGGACTTTCTGGTCGAGCTGCGTCTTAGCCGCCTGGGCCTGCTTGACCGCTTCGGCCGCCTTGTTCGCCTCCTGCGCGGCGGCATCGCGGCTGGCGTTGGCTTCGTTGGCCGACTGCTGTTTGTCGGCGACGAGCTTCGCGACTTCGGCCTGGTCGGCCTTGGCGCGTTCGACCCGCGCCGGGTTGCGGACGTAGTTGAACTTGCCCGTGGCGTTGAGATAGACGGTGTACGTTCCCGGCGGAGTGTTCTGCGCGACGAACAGCCGGGCGATCTCCGCGTCGCGCCCCTTGGGGATGGCGCCGTTGGCCGCCTGGATGTTGGCGTTCCTGGGCAGGCCGGCGAACGTGTAGGCGAGCGCGTCGTCGAACTTCTCGTGGCGGACGACTTCGAGCGGCAGCACGACCTGCCGGCCCTGATTGACCTCGACGCGGGTCACTTCGCCGGCAAGCTGGAACGGCGCCTGCTCGCCGATCACCGAGAGAGCGATCGAGCGGGCGAGACGCAGCGTGCTCGGCTCGTTGTTGTTGCGGCCCTTCCAGAGCACCGTGCCCGCGCGGGCCTCGCGGACGACCTCACGCACCGCGGCGTCCCGCTCGGATTCGGCGCGGGCGAGCGCCGATCGAGCCTCGTCGATGCGATTTTGCGCGGCGTCCCGGGCGGCGAGCGCCTTCGTCGCTTCGGCCTCCTGCCTGGCGACCTCCTGCTTCGCCGCCGCGACCTGTTTCGCGAGGTTTTCGTCCTCCTTGTCGGCGGCGGCCGCCTTCTCGGCCTGCTCGAGCTTCTGCTGCGCCTGTTTCAGGACGTCTTCCGCCTTCTGCGCCGCTTGCTGGAGGTTCGCCAGCGGCTCGCTCGCCTTCTTCAGGGCTTCCCCGGCCGCGATCGCGGCGCGGTCCTGTTCGGGATCGCCGATCCGCGCCTTGCCGCGGACCGGAAGGCGGCCGAACCAGTCGGCGGCGTCCGGCGTGGCGGAGAAGACGATCTCCGTCCCCGAGCTTCCTTCGCCGACGGCGGTCGGCGCGCAGGTCACGCCGGGAGGGAGGCCATCGGCGGAGACTTCGATCGGCCCCTTGAAGCCGTCGCGGCGGATGGCGAGCACGAGGAGGGCCACGTTGTCCCCCTTGCGGAGCGCGAGCGGCCGCGGCTGCGTCGGCTGGTTCCGCTGGGCGGTAATCGCGGCGGGGACGACGACGAGGCGGAAGTCGGGCGATTCGCGGCGGATGACGAGCCGGTACGCCAGCGACGGATCGCCGCGGGTCTCGAAGTAGCGGTCGCGGAGCTCGATGCGGTACGTGCCGTCGGCGGGCGCCTCGAAGCGGAAGACGGGATCGTCGTTGGCGACGTCGAAGGTGTTGGAGACGGGGTACGGATCGTTCTGGTCGGGATTGACGCGGACGTCGTCCTGGGCGGTGACGCGGGTGGCCTGCTCTTCCCCCTTGTCATTCTTCTCGACGCGGTCGAGGACGAAGTACGGGTCGGCGCTCGTGCCGAGGCGGTGCCCATAGACTTCGACGATGTACACGTCCCCCTTCTTCGCGTCGAAGGCGACGTAGTCGAGGTCGCGGACCTTCTGGAACTGCCCGACGAACTCGCACGGCGGGGAGAGCTGCTGGGGGTTGGCGGGGTCGTCGTTCGGCTCTTGCTCGAGGATGACGGGGGCCTCGGCGAGGTAGATCATCACCGGGTTCGACTCCCCCTGGGGGGACTCGACCGTGTAGGCGACGGCATCCATTCCGGCCTCGAACGGCTCGAGGTTCTCGGCGGAGAGGAGGGCCGCCCTCTCTTCGGGGAGCGCGACGTCGATTTCCAGCTTGTCGAGCTTCGCGCCGTGCAGCTCGATGCCGGAGGGAGTCCCGCCCGGCAGGTTGCGGCCATAGAGCGTGAACCGCCCCTGCGACTTCGGCTCGCCGGCGACCGGGACGACGTAGTCGATGTGCGGGCCGTCGTGGATCGCGAGGCGGTAGAAGAAATCTTCGCCCCCCTGGTAGGTGAAGTCGTGCAGCTTGACGAAATACTCGCCGTCGGCGGGAAGCGTGACGTCGACGAGCGGGTCGCGGCGGACGGTGTTGCGGCCGTAGGCGAGGCGGCGGCCCTCCGCGTCGTACAGCGAGAGCGCGGCGTCCATGCGGGAGTCGATGCGGTAGGCGCGGACCTCGGCGAGGACCCGCTGCCCCTTCTTCCCCTGGAAGCGGAAGAAATCGACGTCGGTCGCGCCTTTCATCCCGCCGTTGACGACCGCCCCGAGCGGGACCTCCATCGCCTGGTCGCGCAAATCGTTCGGCTCGGTCTCGAGCAGCTCCTTGCGGCGGCCGACGACGAACGTGCGGGGATTGCTCGCGCCGAACAACCCGCCGACGCGGACCTCGTACAGGCCGGGGGGGACGTCCTTGCCGATCGTCACGAGGAAGGTGCGATCGACCGGCTGCTGCCTGCCGTTCGCCTCGGTCGTCTTCGGGACGGCCTGGATGCCGTCGTGATCGAAGAGCAGGCGGTCGATCTCTTCGAGCTCTTCGCCGCTGGCGACCTTGACCTCGAAGGTGGCGCCGATCTGGCCGCCCGTGGGGAAGATCGAGTTGAGCCGGAGCTGCGGGAGCTGGGCGGAGGCGGCGAGCGGGGCGGCGAGAAGGACGACGAGCGCGAGCGCGATGCGGCGCACCGAGCCGCGGAAATCGTGCTGAATACCGAGTACCGAGTACTGAGTACTGAGTACTACGTAGCGGCCCGCGGAGGCGGAGTGACCCATCGAAATCCCCCTCGAAGCGTCGAGTCGGTGTGGACGCGGCCAAGACGGCGCGCCGGATGGCGGGAAGCCGCGAGCCGCCGACCGGCGGCGCCCGCGGCGCGAATTCGGGAGCGTATCAGGCAGGTCTGGTGGTGAGACTCTTGGGGAACGTAGTACGGACTTAAGTCCGTACTACGTTCCCAATGGCGCGAATGAATCAGTGATTGAACAGAAACTCCTTGGTATTGACCAGCGCCCAGACGATGTCCTCGTAGGCGACCTTGGGATCGGCCTCGTGCTTGGCGATGTGGGCGGTGGCGATGCCCAGCTCTTCCTCCTTCGGCTCGCGGGCGTAGGCCCAGCGGTACAGCTCGCGGAGCTTGTCCTCATGGGTGCGGGCCTTGTCGCCGGCGAACTGCGCCGCCCGCCCGCGGGAGACCTTCGTCTGCACCTCGTTGCTGTTCAACAAGTGCAGGCTTTGCGCCAGGTTCGCGTCCTGCGAGCGCTCGCACTCGCAGGCGGTGTCCCCCTGCGGCTGGCCGAACACCTTGAGGAAGTACGGCCCGACCGAGGGATCGGGAAGCTGCACGGCGGTCGTGCCGGGGGGCAGGCCGTTGAAGTTCTCGCTGGTCGCCGTCACCTGGTGGAACGCGTCGTACAGCACTTCGGCCGGCAGCCGCTTCGGGTAATACCGCGAGAAGTTCTGCTTGTCCCGCACGTTGAAATCGTTCGGGAGCGAGCTCAACTGATAGGTGCTCGAATTGCAGATCGTGCGGACGAGGTCCTTCATGTCGAACCCGCTGTCGATGAAGTGCCGCGCCAGGCCGGCGAGCAGTTCGGGGTTCGTGGGCGGGTTGGTGGCCCGCATGTCGTCCTCCGGCTCGACGATGCCGCGGGCGAAGAAGTGCTTCCAGTAGCGGTTGACGAGCGACTGGGCGAAGAAGGGGTTGTCCGTTTGCGCCATCCAGTCGACGAGGTAGTGCCGCGGGTCGCGGTCGGGGGGGATCGCCAGCGGTCCACTGCCCAGCCCCGCGGGGGCGAGATCGGCGTTCGAGCGGGGGTTCTTCGCGGTGGCCGCCCCCTCGTTGTGGAAGATCCGCTGCACGCCGTTGCGGGCGTCGCCGGATTTGTTCTTCTTGCCGATCCGGCTGAAGAACGCGGCGAGGCTGTAATAATCGTCCTGGCTCCATTTCTCGAACGGATGATGGTGGCAGCGGGCGCACTGGATCCGCATGCCGAGGAACAGCTGCGCGGTGTCCTCGACCTGCTCGTTGCTCTCGTTGACTTCGCGATACCAGACGACCGGCGGGCTGAAGTTCTCGTCGCCGGTGGCGGTGAGGATTTCCCGCACGAACTGGTCGTAAGGCTTGTTCTCGTAGACGCTCGACCAGATCCACTGGTAGAAGGCGTAGGTCCCTCCCGCCTGCTCGTTCCCGCGCTTCTTGTTCCGCAGGACGAGGTTCCACTTGTTGGCGAAGAGGTCCGCGTGCTGCGGGCTGTCGAGCAGCTTGTCGACCAGCTTCTCGCGCTTTTGCGGATCGGCGTCGGCGAGGAAGGCGGTCACTTCCTCGGCCGTGGGGGTCGTCCCCGCGATGTCGAGCGACACGCGGCGGAGAAACGTCGCGTCGTCGCACAGTTCCGAGGGCGGGATGCCGAGCAGCTTCAGTTTATTGAACACCGCCTGGTCGATGAAATTCTTCTCGGGAGGGAGCTTCGCGACGTCGGCCCCCAGCGGGATCGTCGCCCGGAACGTCGAGACCTGTCCCTGGTAGCGGGCCATGATCGCCACTTCGCCCGCCAGATCGAGCGTGCTGACCAGGCCGGTCACGCTCGCCTCGGCCATCTCGGTGTCGTTCGGCTCGAACAGCGCCATCCGCGTGACGTCTTCGACCGTGCCGTCGCTGTAGGTCGCGAGCACGCTGATCTGCTGCTGCTTCGACCGGTCCATGACCCGCCCCTCCGGCAGGCATTGGATGCCGGTCACCACCGGATCGTCCGCCTTGCCGTAGGGCGTCCCCTGCTCGATCCAGCGGCGGATCAGCCGGTACTCGTGGCTGCCGACCTCCATCCGCTTTCCGCCGCCGTGCGGCGAGCGGCCGGTCGGCTTGGTGAGCAGCAGGCTCTCGCCGGGCGAGGCGAGGAACACGCGCCGTCCGCGGGCCTCCTTCACCAGAAACTCGTAGTCGTCCTCGGGATAGAAGCCCAGCAGCGACAACTTGAAGCCGTTCTGCCCGCTCGCCTTGCCGTGGCAGCCGCCGCTGTTGCAGCCGAGCTTCGTGAAGATCGGCACGATCTGGTTCTTGAAGTTGATCGGCTTCGGATCGGCGACCCCCTCGACCGTCACGGGCAATTCGGCGGTTTTTCCGCCGTGAACCACCTTGACGACCGCCTTCCCGTCCGCCAGCGGGGTGACGAGCCCGGTGGGGTCGATCGCGACGACGCCCGCCGGCTCGATGCTGAGCTGCGCCTCCCGCGTGTGGTCGTGAAGCTGGCCGCTGGAGTAGACGCCGGTGACGTACACCTGCTGGCGACCGTCGCCGCTCCCGATCATCACGCCGCGGCCCTCGACGTTCGGCTCGAGGCGGAGCGACTCCAATCGGCCGCGATCGCCCAGACCGGCGGTTTCGGCGGCCCGGGCGGCGGCGACGGCCGCCGCCGACATGGAGATGGCGAGAACGCCGGGAACGAACAGCAGCTTCCGCGTGCGACGGCCCATCATGGTACGCTCCGTGGCTGGTGTGGAGTGCTGGCGGGGGGATGTTCGCGGCCGAGCGGTCGGGGACCGCGCGGACGCGGGCGTGGTCGGTTCGGGCGGGACTTCCGTGTCGGTCCGCTGCAAAGGGGAATCGCGGGCGCGAATCCCGGGAACGCATCAACGGCCGCAGGGGCCTGCTTCCCGACAACATATCAACATCCGTTGGATTGTCAAGAGGCCGATCGGCCGCGGAGGCCGCCGCTCTTCAGCCGGCGGTCGAAGAACCGGGTCGGAAGGTCCGCCCCCGCCGCTTGCGGTTTCGCCGTCCCCATCCCGACAGCGATTCCGTTCCCGCCCCTGCCGGACCGGGCCTTCCATCCTCGCGGCCAAAAACCGGGGTTGACCGACAGGTCCGGCGGCCGATACACGGGCTTCCCGCGCGGCGGGATTGGGCCGGGGACGCGATATGGGTTTCGTTCGCAGGATCGGCAGAGTCGGCCGGAACGCCGCGCGGGCCGCCGTGCGCCGCTGGGACGGCTACTGGTTCCGCCCCGGCGGCGAGCTGTCGCTCGCCCTGTGCCGCATCGCGATCTTCTCCGCGATGCTGTCCGTTCACGGCAAGATCGCCGGCAGGATCGACAAGATCGGCGAAATCGCCTCGGCCGTCGAGCAGGTCCCGCATCCGACCGGCACATTCCGGTTATGGCCGGCGGTCCCGCCCGAGCCGGTCGTGCAGGTCCTGCTCCCGCTCGCTTACTGGGCGACGTGGGCCGCCATTGTCGGCCTCGGCACGCGGTGGGCGATGCTCGCGAGCACGGGTGCGAACCTGTACCTGTTCTGGTACACGGCGTCGTTCGAGGCCGCGGTCTCGCACGGGAACAACCTGTTCTTTCTGGTCGGCCTGGCATTCATGTTCGGCCGCGCGGGAGATGCGCTCTCGGCGGACCGGCTGCTCGGGCTGACGCGGCGGCGCGCGGGACCGGAGACGACCGGCTACTGGTGGCCGGTGCTGCTCGCCCAGTTCGCCGTGGCGCTGATGTACTTCAACGCCTGCTACTGGAAATTGACCACGAGCGGCCTGCGGTGGGCGTTTTCGGACAACCTCCGCCATCAACTCGCCTACACGTGGTGGCGCAACTACGGCGCCCCCTCCCCGGTGGTGGAGTGGGTCGTCGGCCACGAGTGGGCGTGGACGGCCCTGGCCGCCGGAAGCCTGCTCGCGCAGGGAGGCCTGCTCGCCGCCTGCTTTCTGACGCGGCGCCCCGTGTGGCGGGCGATCGTCGGCGGGCTGTTCGTCGCCGAAACGGTCGGGCTGGGGGTGATGGTCAACCTCTGGCACTGGGAATGGCTGCCGTTCTACGCGCTGTTCGTCGACTGGTCGGCCCTTGTGAAACTTCGCAGGGTGGGCTGTGCCCACCAGCTCAGTGAATGCGGTTTCCATCGCGGTTTGGTGGGCACAGCCCGCCCTACGGAGGTGGTCGCCCGTCTTTTCGCTCCGTTCTTTCACAAGGTCGAGACAAGCTCCCTCGGCAGCGGGACGCCGGGACGCGCGGCTGGGCGCGGGCGGGGGGCGGTCTCGGCTTACGTGCTCGCGTATCTGGGCTTCTATGTTCTGTCGGCCTTCACGCCGGACATGGCTCAGAAGCACGGCGTGTGGCCGTTCACGCCGTTCTGGATGTACGCCCGCAACCTCGCCTCGCCCCCCTATTCGGAGCACGCGCCCCACGACGTCGCCACGCGGCGGTTCGAAGTCGTCGCGCCCGGCAAGGCGGACCACAGCCCGCAGCCGGGAACGGAGGTGCGCGCCGGCATCTCGTTTCACAAGCCGATTTCCTCCGTCGCCCAGGTTCGGAGGAACCTCGATCGCCTGTGGAACAAGGTGCGGAAGCGAGATCGCGCCGGCGACGCGGAGCTGCTCCAGTTCGACCAGACCGTGCGGTTTCCCGCGTATCCCGCCTCGGCTGTTCCGACCGTCCTCGAGCAGGGGCTGACCGGCGTTCGCAAAGGGGACGGCACGTGCTTGGCCGCGGTGGCGACGCTGCACGCGTCGGAGAACGGTCCCGTTCTCGAAATCGAGCTGTGCGGATTTCGGGAGCCGGTCGTCGAATGGCTGTGCTACCCCCTGCCCCGCGACGGCGCCGCGGCGATCGAGCCGCGCAGTCTCGCCCACGAGGTGCAGCACGGCCGGCACCGGCTCGAGCCGCTTCCCGCGGGCGCGTATCGCCTGCTGGTCCGCGTCCGCGACGCGGCGCTCGCCGAAGACCGCACGTTCCTGGGACCGACGTGGACCAGCAAGAAGATCAGTGACAGTACCTCCAGGAACGCGGCTCCCTGATTTCCTGCGCAGCGTCTGCCCCCAGCGAAGGCGGGGGCGGGAATTCAGTCCGCCGTCCGCGCCGCCGCTGGATGCCCGCCTTCGCGGGCATGACACGTCGTCGCGACCTTGCCGCGGCAGGCGCGTCGATGCTCTTTCTTTGCGGCCCTTTGCGTCTTCGCGTCTTTTCGCGTCTTTTCGTCGAAATTGTTTCCGCATCGCGATCGTTCCCGATCCGCGGAGCGGCCCCTAGAATGGAACGAGCGGGCGATTCGCCCCGCCCTGCTCGACTTCCGACGTTCTCCTGCGGATTCGCAATGCCCCACTCCACCCCCCAGTTCAGCGGCATCGACGAGGCCCTGTCCGCCCTCAAGGCCGGGCGGGTCGTGATCGTCGTCGATGCCGAGCAACGCGAGAACGAGGGGGACTTCATCTGCGCCGCCGAGTCGATCACCCCCGAAATCGTCGATTTCATGCTGCGGATCGGCCGCGGCGTGCTCTGCGCCCCGCTCACCGCCGAAGTCGCCGAGAAACTGCACCTCAACCCGGTCGTCGAGGGGGAGCGGAACAACGCCCCCAACCGCACGCAGTTCCTCGTGCAGGTCGATCACCGCCACGCGGGGACCGGCGTCAGCCCCGAGAGCCGGGCGATGACGCTCCGCGCGCTCGGCGACCCGGAAGCTTCGCCGGCCGACTTCGTCCGCCCCGGGCACATCTATCCGCTGCTGGCGAAGCCGGGGGGCGTGCTCCGCCGGGCCGGGCACACCGAGGCGACCGTCGATCTGCTGCGGATGGCGGGCCTCCGCCCCGCCGGCGTGCTGATCGAAATCCTCAGCCCCACCGGGCACGGGATGGCCACCTATCCCGAGCTCAAGGAAATTTCGACCCGGTTCGACATTCCGATCATCTCGATCGAGGAGCTGATCCGCCATCGCCGCATCCGCGAGCAGCTCGTCCACCGCGAGGTCGAGGTGACGATCCCCACCCGGCACTTCGGCAGCCCGCGGCTGATCGCCTACCGCGTCGAGCACGAGGAGCACGAGCCGCTGGCCCTCGTGTGGGGGGACCTGGTCGCCGCGAAGAAGCCGCCGCTGGTGCGGATGCACTCCTCCTGCTTCACGGGCGACCTCGTCGATTCGCTCCGCTGCGACTGCGGCGACCAGCTCCACATGGCGATGGAGATGATCCACCGCGAGGGGACCGGCGTCGTCGTCTACCTCCCGCAGGAAGGCCGCGGCATCGGCCTTCTGGCGAAGCTCAAGGCGTACAAGCTCCAGGACGAAGGGCTGGACACCGTCGAGGCCAACGAAAAACTCGGCTTCGGGGCCGACATGCGGGACTACATGGTCGGGATGCAGATCCTCAAGGACCTGGGCCTGTCGCAGGTCCGCCTGCTGACCAACAACCCCAAGAAGGCCGACGCCTTCCCGCTGGCCGGCATGGACCTCGACCTCGTGGAGCAAATCCCGATCATCGCCCCGGACGAAAAACACCGCGAACACTACCTCGCCACGAAACGCGACAAGCTGGGGCACAAGCTGCCGAAGGGGACGTGAGCGCTGCCCGCATCCGGCGTAGCTGAATTCGCAAGAATTCAGCCCGGTGTAGCTGAATTCGCAAGAATTCAGCCCGGTGTAGCTGAATTCGCAAGAATTCAGCCGATCTCATCGCGTCGGCGGAATTCTTGCGAATTCCGCTACGTTGAATCGGCGGCGTCGTTCGTCATGGCGGCGTGCAAGCCGTTCTCGCGCAAATGCGAATACACCCGCCAGAAACGCTCCCAATAGCCCCGTTCGAATGGCCGCAACTCGGGGTAGCCGGGAATGAGGCAGCCGGTAAAGGGGTAGGTCGCGAAGCCGTCCGGTGGCACGAGACCCCGACGCTCGGGGTTCCGCGCGATGTACTCGGCGACTTCCTCGAACGCCGTCCGCTCTCGTTCTTCCTCGCGGAGCACGTGGTCGTACGGCTGGCGCTGGAGACGCGCGCCGAGTTTCTCCAGCACCGGATTCAAGTGACGCCGGAAGTAGCGCATGGCGAGTCGCTGATCGCATTCTCCGAGGATTCCGACCCACAGCATGTGAATGTGGTCCGGCATGCAGCAATAGATCGGGCAACACAATCCGAACCGGAATGCCGTGTGAGTGAGAACCTCACGGTACTTGTAGTAGAAGATCGGCAGCAGCCAACCCGTTCGCCGATCCTCCATCGTCAGCGACCAATGGACGCAGACCTGTCCGCGGTAGTGCTCGGGCGGCAATCGTCGTAGATAATCGTGGCGGCGCTTCTTGCTCACGTTCGATCCTCCCACGGTAGCTGAATTCACAAGATTTCAGCGGTCTTCGGGTCCGACTCGGCGGAATTCTTGCGAATTCCGCTACAGCATGGTTCCGATGGCTTGTTAGCATGGTAGCGGAACTCGCAAGAGTTCCGATGGCTTGTCGGACCAGCCCGGCTGAATTCTTGCGAATTCAGCTACGTGAGATCGCCTCCTCGATGATCCGGACCTCCTCGTCGCTCAGGCGGTAGAGTTCGTAGACCAACCAGTCGATCCGCCGGTCCGTCGCGGCGATCGGCCGCTCGATGGCCGTCTGCTGGTGGGCGATGGGACGGCCGGGGCCGGACCGAAGGGAAGCCCAGATCCTACGACTACCGGGGTTTCGCGTCGCTCCAACCCCGGCCACCCCGCCGAGGAGAGAGCGTCACGAATACTCGTACACGGGTGCGGTCTTGTCCGGGCGGACGTGCGATCCCAGCAGCGACTCGATGTGGCGTACGGTCTCCGGCGTCAACAGCACGTCTCCACAGATCGAGCAGACTTCGGCCGGCACGTGGTCGATGACGACGATCTTGCCTCGGTGACGGACGGTGTGCGCGATCCTTCGCGGCTCGTACTCGCCGGGACAGCCTTCAATGCTGCATTTCATGTTTTCGGCGCCCTTTCCGTCGGCGTGATCCATTTGGGCGGCTTCGGTTCGTACACCGTAATCATGATAAGCAACGGCTTCGAAGTGGTACAGACCACATGCAGCGGCCGGCCGCCGGCGGTGGTTCCGTGCAACAGGCAACATGCGCCGCGTCGATGGTGCGGATAATTCTCCACGATCTCACCGCAGCCGACCGCTTCGAGCACCTCGTCGAGTGAAATACCTTCTTCGATCATTTCCTGTTGGACGTGCTGCGTCAACCGCAGTTCTCCGGAGTCCGCCTGCTCGCGGAGCCGCATAACGATCTTGGCCGTTCATCGGCGTTCGGGTGCGTCATGGATCACCTGTCGGACTCAGGGGGCAATCTCGCCTGAATTCTTGCGAATTCAGCTACGGGAAGTCGCCTCCTCGACGATGCGGATGTCCTCGTCGCTCAGGCCGTAGAGTTCGTAGACCAACCGGTCGATCCGCCGGTCCGTCGCGGCGATCCGCCGCTCGATGGCGGTCTGCTGGTGGGCGATGGGACGGCCGGGGCTGGACCGAAGGGAAGCCCCGGTCCGGCGATTACCGGGGTTTCGCGTTGCTCCAACCCCGGCCGCCCCGCCGTGAGTCGGAGTTGACATTCAAGCTGGAAGCGATATGTTCAGCAGCTAGGCCACCGGACAATCATCGGCGGCGTCGCTTCGGCCCCCGATTCAATACCGCTAAAAGTAGGGGTCTTCACCAGAATCTGTGGGTGTTTTCAAGCTCCGCTCAGGCTCAGCAAACG